>DAIPYB010000528.1:0-2337 GCA_036782955.1 Pseudoxanthobacter sp.
CGGGGCCGGAGCGCGCCGCCGGTCAGCCGGCCTTTATGGCCCGCGCCGGGCCGGAGCGCTGAGAGCCGTCCGGGCCCGGTCCCGAACGCCGGTGTGGCGGACAGACAATCGCGCAGCGCGGCACGGTAACCTGCGGCCATGCCGGACGCCGGATCACACCGCGCTGACAGTCATGTCCGGCCGGAGGCCGATCCCGTCTGCCGGACGCCGCGCGGGCAAGGATCGCGGCGCTTGCCGGCGCGCACCCCGTCCGGCCGGCGGGCCGCAGCGGCGTGCGCGCATGCGTTCTTCGTCACATCGCCGCAGGCGTGACCCCCAGCCCCGGCATCCGGCCGCCGCCGCTGGGCTGAACCGATGCACCCGGTCGCCCCGTCTGCGCGCCCGGACGGCTGTTGACGGGACCATCGCCATTCCGCCGGGACCCCGCCGCGGACCCGAACCGACGCCGCAGGCCGGTCGCATCGATGCCGACTGGCCGACCGCGCGGCGGCGGCGCCTCCTTCGGAAGCGCAGCCACCGTCAGAGCGCCGGGCACGTTAACGATGCACCGACATGGACGCCGGACAGATGCGGACGAGGCACGGACAGGCACCCGCTCAGGAAAGGCGGTGCGGCCGGACAGGGCCGGACCGATTGCCCCGCCCCTGTCGGCCGAGGGGGCCCGCCGAAGGGGACCATGGGGCGCACGAGGCGGCAACGGCCTCGCGACACGACCGGCCTGTTTGCCACGCCCTTCGGGCCTGCTCTGAAGAAGCCTGTGTCAGCCGGCGGTTCTAACGGGGCCCGCGTCGTGAACGGCGAAAGAGGGGACGCGGGACGGCCCGTTCTCAGTCGCCGGCGCCACCGGGCGGCGGCGCATCGCCGGCCACCTGCCGGGCGGCATGCCGCAACACCGTGCAGAAGGCGTTCGCGGCCTCGGTCGAGCCTCCCGGCCGGGTTTCCAGCACATAGCTGAGGGTGCCGAGCGGCGGCAGGTCTGCTTCTGCGGGAAGCGCGGCGATGACGGAGGTTCTGAAGCTGCGCCCGATGGCCATGACGCCCAGCCCCGCTTCTGCCGCGGCGAGCAGCCCGAGAAGGTTGCTGCCCTCGACCACGTTCGTCCACCTGCGGCCGGCGGTCATCAGCGCCTCCTCGGCGATGGTCCGTGTGATGCTGGGGCTGGTATAGGTGATGAGCGGCACAGGCTCCTGCGTGCTGATCCGGGTCGCCGGATGCCCGGCCCACACCAGAGGCTCGTGCCAGAGCACCTCGCCCTCGGCATCTCCGTGGGCCTTGCCGAGGATCAGGTCCACATCCTCGGTACGCAGCGCATCCAGCAGGTGCTCGTTGCGGCCGGTGACGAACTTCATGCCGAAATTCGGAAACTCCGAGCGGAAGATGCTCAGCGCCAGCGGCAGGCGCGTCGTCGCGAATTCATCCTCGATGCCGACCTTGAGAACGCCCTCCGGCTCCGGGCGTTCGAGCAGATCGCGCGCATCCTTTGCCAGCGCCAGGATGGAGCGGGCATAAATCAGCATCGCCTCGCCATCGGCCGTCAGATCGACCCGACGCGTCGTCCGGCGGATGATCTCGCGGCCGAGCCGCCTTTCAAGCCGCGCAATGCGCTGACTGATGGCCGATTGCGAACAACCGAGCAGAGCGGCGGCACGACTGAAGCTGCGGCTGGTCGCGACTGCATCGAACGCATTGAGCTCGTCGGTATCTACCAGGCCGTCCCGTTTCACTTTGCCCTGCCCGTGTCGCACGCCGCTAATCGGGGCATTGGTAGCATGCTTTCGCATCCGACGCCAATATTATGGCGCCAGCCCGCATTTATCAGAGAACTCTATAGATCACAAAAGCGGCGCGATAATTATCGAAAAATAGTTCATTTACGAGTAAACAGCCATTTCCCGCTCTTACCGCTGTGAAATTTAGTTTCAGAGCGTTCTCTATACAAAATAATCTGTTATATGCAGACCAATATACCGATTATTTCAAGTATTCATCAAATAGAAGTCCGGCGATGCTGCCCGCGGTTTTCTCTCATCCGCCCTTCCCGCACGGGGCGGCGGCCGTTCCGCTCGCCGCCCCGTCTCCTGAAAGCAAGCGAGCGCGTTGCCGTGGCCCCGGGGGCCGGTCAGCGCTGCGTTTCCGCCCGCACGCCTGCGGGGCCCCCGCAGGGGGGGCTTCGAAGACGGCGGCCTGCCGCCGTTTCAGGAGGGCAGAGCGGCCGTCTGCCCGTTGCCCCGGGGCCACCACGTCTCCCCGCACGCGGCGGATGGCCGGGCCTGCGGGGCCGTGCCGGCCGGCAGCCCCGGGGCCTCAGCCGCCGAAGAGCTGCTGGAAGAAGTTCTT
>DAIPYB010000529.1:0-2317 GCA_036782955.1 Pseudoxanthobacter sp.
GGCCCATGAGGGAGGAAGGCGTGACCAGCCTTTATTTTCAGAACAATTTCGTCCTTGGCTTTGGCACCTATCCGCTGCACGGAACGGTGCTTGCCGAGGCGGTTTCGGCGGCGATCGATGTCGGCTACCGCGCGTTCGATACCGCGCAGATGTATGGCAACGAGGCTGAGGTGGGTGCCGCGCTGGCGCAGGCCGAGGCCGCTGGCCGGGTGCGCCGCGAAGATCTGCTGATCACCACCAAGGTGCATCCCGATAATGTCAGCCCCGAGCGCTTTCTGGCTTCGGTGGAAGAGAGCCGGCAGGCACTGGGCATTGCGCAGATCGACGTGTTGCTGCTGCACTGGCCCTCCGTCGAGGGCGGTGTTGCTGGCCCGGTGCGGCTGCTGGACGAAGCCCGGCGGCAGGGGCTGACCCGGGCCATCGGCATCAGCAACTTTACCGCCCGGCAGATGCACGAGGCCCGCGAGGCTGTCGACAGTCCCATCGAGACCAATCAGGTGGAATTCCACGCCCTGCTCGACCAGAGCAGGCTGATGGAGGCTGCCATCGAGACAGGCATTCCGCTGGCGTCCTATTGTTCGCTGGCGCGCGGTGCGGTGCCGGCGGAGCCGCTGCTGGCGGAAATCGGCGCGCGTCTCGGCAAGAGTGCCGGGCAGGTGGGCCTGCGCTGGATTTTGCAGAAGGGCGTGAGCCTCAACACCATGTCGACGCGGCCGGAGAACATTGCCGCGAATTATGCCATCACCGATTTCAATCTCTCGGCGCTCGATATGGCGGCCATCGACAGTCTCAACCGGCGCGGCTTGCGTATCGTGGACCGGGCTCTCGTTCCGTGGGCACCGGAGTGGGACTGAACTGCCAACCCCCGTTGCCCGCGACAGGCCGCTGTGGCTAACGTCCCGCAGGTTCGGCTTTTATCTGCAGAAGACCGCCATAAAATAAGCACCATAAAATAACGGAGTGAAACGCTCATGAGACCCGACGATATCCGCCCGTTCGGACGCAGCAAGGTGCCGGTAACGGCATTCTCCTTCGGCACGGCGCCGGTCGGCAATTTCCTGAAGCCAATCGATGAGCAGACATCCGCCGCCATGTTCGAGACAGCATGGGCCGCCGGCGTGCGCCACTACGACACCGCACCGATGTATGGCCATGGACTGTCCGAATATCGCACCGGGCAGGCTCTGCGCTGGAAGCCGCGCGATGCCTTTTCGCTGGCCACCAAGGTCGGTCGCCGGCTGGTGCCGGCACGACGCGAGACCATCGATTTCTCGCCATGGGTCGATGCCGCGCCGTTCAATCTGGAGTTCGATTACAGCTACGACGGCACGATGCGTGCCTTCGAAGATTCGCTGCAACGCCTTGGGCTGGAGCGAATCGACATCTGCTATATCCACGATATCGACGTGTTCACCCGCGGGGCCGAACAGCCTGCGGTGTTTGAGGCTGCCATGGATGGCTGCTGGCGGGCGCTGGAGCGGCTGCGTGACGAAGGCGCGGTGAAGGCCATCGGTGTCGGCGTCAATGAGTGGCAGGTCTGTTACGAGGCGTTGAAGCGCCGCGACTTCGACGCCTTCCTGCTCGCCGGTCGCTACACTCTGCTGGAGCAGGAGGCGCTCGACGGCTTCCTGCCGCTGTGCGTGGAGCGCGGAGCGGCGGTAGCGGTGGGCGGCGGCTTCAACTCCGGCATTCTGGCTACGGGCGCAAAGCCCGGCGCAAAATATAATTATGCTCCCGCACCGGCAGCTATCATGGAAAAGGTGTCACGCATCGAAGCGGTATGCCGCGAATTTGAGGTGCCGCTGCCGGCCGCGGCCCTGCAGTTCGTCGTGGCCCATCCCGCGATACCGACCTTCGTTGCTGGCACGCGCACGGTGGAGCAACTGGAACAGAACCTGGCCTGGTTCAGCCACCCGGTGCCAGCCGAATTCTGGCACGCGCTGAAGACCCGCGGCCTGTTACGCGAAGACGCCCCGACGCCGGCTGAAACACCGGTCACGGTGTTCGCCGCCAGTTGACGGCACACGCCCGGCACCGCGCCATCGCTATCCGGCCTCCGGCGCGGTCCGGGTAGCATGGACTGCCGCCGGCATTGCCCCAAGCACCGCCTCGGTGAAGAGAAGGTGGTCGAAGCTCAGCAAGCGCGGTCTTCAGGACGACATGAAACCAACCGTCGTCGGGCAATTTCTGGCCATCTGGCACGACAAGCCGATGGGTCGCCACCTCAGCCCGATCGCCATTCCCTCCATCAGCCTATAGGCCACTTCAGGCTTGGCATCATCAGACTTTGAGGCCATCAAGCATCCAAAAGTCTGAT
>DAIPYB010000530.1:0-2306 GCA_036782955.1 Pseudoxanthobacter sp.
CCGATTCCGGGATCGGACGGTCGCAGCGCACCATCAGAATGTCGGGCTGGATGCCGATGGAGCGCAACTCCTTCACGGAGTGCTGTGTCGGCTTGGTCTTCATCTCGCCGGCGCTGGGGATATAGGGCATCAGCGTGAGGTGGATGAATACCGCATGGCCGCGCGGCAGTTCGTTGCCGAGCTGCCGGATCGCCTCGAAGAACGGCAGTCCCTCGATGTCGCCAACGGTGCCGCCGATTTCGACCAGCACGAAATCGACATCGTCGTTGCCGGACAGCACGAACGATTTGATGGCATCGGTGACATGGGGAATCACCTGCACGGTGCCGCCGAGATAGTCGCCCCGGCGCTCCTTGGTGATGATGTCCTGATAGATGCGGCCGGTGGTGATGTTGTCCATGCGCGTCGCCGGGCGGCCGGTGAAGCGCTCGTAGTGGCCGAGGTCGAGGTCGGTTTCCGCGCCGTCATCGGTCACGAACACTTCGCCGTGCTGATAGGGCGACATGGTGCCGGGATCGACGTTCAGATATGGGTCGAGCTTGCGCAGCCGCACCGAGAAGCCGCGGGCCTGCAACAGCGCGCCGAGGGCGGCCGATGCCAGCCCCTTGCCAAGCGAAGAGACCACGCCGCCGGTGATGAAGACGTACCGCGCCATGGGGCTCACCTCAACTTTCCTGTTTCTGGGCTTCGGCCCCGGGTGGACCAAAGATTCAGGACCGGACGAGGCCGGCCACGGACTGACCGTTAATCAACACGAAATCCACCTGCCCGCCCTGCCGCAGAAAGCCGCGGACGGGGCAGGAGGTGAGAATTGGATAACTCGCGGAAACCGGCAGCGCGGCTCGGATGCCGTGCGCTGCCGTCGTTTTCCCGCCGAACGCTTTTACTGCGAATTCGGAACCTGCGGCCCGGTCGGCTGCGGCGCGGGTGCCGGAGCAGCACCTTCGGCCGGAGCTGCCGGCTGCGACTGCTGCGCGGACGGGGAGATACCCTGCAGCGTGCCGAGAATGCCCTTGCCGTCGCCCTGCGAGTTGTTCGGAATCGCCTGACCGGCGCCGCCGTTCAGGTTGTTCAGAATGGAAGTCGGCTTCGCCTCGTGATGGGCCAGCAGCGTCAGCGCCAGCGACGTGACGAAGAACAAGGCCGCGAGAACCGCAGTGGTGCGGGTCAGCAGGTTGGCCGTGCCGCGGCTGGTGAAGAAACCGCCGCCACCGCCGCCGCCGATGCCGAGAGCGCCACCTTCGGAGCGCTGCACGAGAACGACAGCGACAAGCGCGATCACGATCATCAGGTGGACGACGATGAGGACGGTGGTCATCAGGAGCGGGCCGCTTCTTGTCTTGCTGCCCGTGCCCTCCGCCGAATGGCAGGCCGGCCGGACCGGGCACAGGAATCCATGAAAAGTCGCGGCTTCATACACGATTGCCGGATCGCTTTCCAGCCCGCGAATGGGGGGCTGCCCTGCGACAGCCGCCCGGCGTTGCCCTGCAGGCACGGCGGGCGGGCGGATGACGCCGGCTTTGCCTTGACAAAGCCGCGCCTGCATGCGCTTTTCCGGCCGGTTTGCAGGGTTTTCGCACCCGGCCGCCGGTGCCTTCCGCCGAGGAGGCAAATGGTTTTCCAGCGTGTCGTGCACCTGCCCGTGATCTTATGAGAATCGGGCACGCGCGCTCGCGCGGGGAGGTCGCGCCGGCGGCATTTTCGCGGAAACGCTGCGTCAGGCTTGTTGAGACGTCGAGATACCGGACTCACCGCGCCGCGGACGACAGACCTGCCGCCTTTTCGCGCATCCCCGGCTTTCGCTTGAAATAGGGCCGGGCGCAACAAAAGGGGGATGGTGCCGGCCGGCGCTCTTCCGTCGAGGAACTTTCATGCACCTTTATCGTAGCCACACCTGTGGAGAGCTGGTTGAGGGCGATGTCGGCAAGACCGTGCGCCTTTCCGGGTGGGTGCATCGCGTGCGCGACCATGGCGGCCTGCTGTTCATCGACCTGCGCGATCACTACGGCATCACGCAGGTCGTCTGCGATCCGGATTCGGCTGCGTTCCCGCTGATCGAGACCGTGCGGGCCGAGTGGGTCGTGCGCATCGACGGCGAGGTCAAGGCGCGCACCGCCGAGACCATCAACGACAAGCTGCCGACCGGGCGCATCGAGGTTTTCGTCCGCGATGCGGAAGTGCTGTCGGCCGCCCGCGAACTGCCGCTGCCGGTGTTCGGCGAGCCGGACTATCCGGAAGACGTGCGCCTTAAATATCGCTTCCTCGACCTGCGCCGCGACAGCCTGCACCGCAACATCATCAAGCGT
>DAIPYB010000531.1:0-2304 GCA_036782955.1 Pseudoxanthobacter sp.
TTCGCGGCGGGCGCAGGCAGCGGCGGGCCGCCGCGACGATCCGGCTGCGCCGGCCCGACGGGGCTGGGCGGTGCGGGTTCTTCAGCAGATCGCGCAGCCGGAACAAAGCGGCGCATGAGGGGGCAGAATGCTGCGCAGACTTTATGCATGGACGATGAGCTATGCCAGCCATCCGCACGCGATATGGGTGCTGGGCCTGATCTCGTTCGCGGAAAGCTCGTTCTTTCCCATTCCGCCCGATGCGCTGCTGGTGCCGATGATTCTCGCCAATCGCAATGCTGCCTGGCGGCTTGCCGGCTGGTGCACCCTGACCTCGGTCGTGGGCGGCATCGTCGGCTATGGCATCGGCTGGATGCTCTACGATTCCGTCGGCCTGTGGCTCATCAATCTCTATGGCTACGGCAGCCAGATGGATACCTTCCGCGCGGCCTATGCGGAATGGGGCGCATGGCTGATCCTGATCAAGGGCCTGACGCCCATCCCCTTCAAGCTGGTGACCATCGCCTCCGGTTTCGCCGGTTACAATTTTCCGATGTTCGTGGTGTTGTCGATCATCACCCGCGGCGCCCGCTTCTTCATCGAGGCGTGGCTGTTGCGGCGCTATGGCGAGCCGGTGCGCGAATTCATCGAACACCGGCTGGAACTGGTGACGACCGTGTTCGCAATCGTCATCATCGGCGGGTTCGTTCTGGTGCGGTATGTGATCTGACCCGCGCGGGATCGGGCTTCTGGCAAGGCGGAACAAGGACGGGCCGGCAATGTTTCTGACGCTGAAGGCGACCCTCACGAACCGGCAGACACTGGCCGCCGGCATTCTGGCGCTGGGCTCGGCGGTGGCGATCATCACCGCATGGGGCTTTCAGATCATCGGCCGCTTCCAGCCCTGTCCGCTCTGCCTTGAGCAGCGCTGGCCCTATTATCTCGGCCTGCCGGTGGCACTGGTCGCGTTCTGGGTGGCGCGGCGGCGGTTTCCGCGGCTGGTGGCGCGCGGCCTGCTCATGGTGCTGGCGGGCCTGTTCATCTGGGGGCTCGTTGTGGCGGTCTACCAGACCGGCGCGCAGTGGGGGCTGTGGCAGCTGGCCAGCGAATGCGCGGCGACCGGCGGGGCCGTGACCGACGCCGGCAACCTGATGGCCCAGCTTTCCACGACCCACATCGTCAGCTGCACCGAGGTGAGCTTCACGTTCCTCGGCCTTTCCTTCGCCGGCTGGAACGTTGTCTATTCGCTGGCAATGACGGCGATCGCGCTGGCCGGCGCCTTTGCGCGCGGCGAGAACTGAGCCGACAATCCCCGGAGACCGCGATGTCCGCCGACCTTTTCAGCAACGAATGGGCCGCCCGCGCCGCACCGTCGCTGGCCGATATCGAGGCCATTGCCGGGGATGCCTTCGCCGCGCTGCCGGACGCCTTCCGCGCGCTGACCGGCGGGCTGGTGTTCCGCGTGGCCGATTTCCCCGACGCGGAGGCGCTGGCCTCCGTGGGACTGGAATCGGAATTCGACCTGCTCGGGCTGTTCGTGGGCCTCGGCATGGCGCAGCCGGGGGCGGGCGATTTCACCGGCCGCATGCCCAACCAGATCTGGCTCTATCGCCGGCCGATCCTCGATTTCTGGGCCGACGGCGAAGACAGCCTCGGCGCCATCGTCACCCATGTTCTGGTGCATGAGATCGGCCATCATTTCGGCCTGTCCGACGACGACATGGAGCGCATCGAGGACGAGGCCGGCTGAGCGAGGCCGGGACGGGACGCGAAGCGGGCAGAAAGCGAAACGGGCGCCGCAGGGCGCCCGTTGCTGTAGCGACTGACCTGTCGCCAGATTTTTAAGGAGCGCCTTTTACTTGGCGCCTTCGGCGTTGGCGCGGTCGATGGCTTCGAGGATCATCTTCTCGGCCACTTCGACGCCGTCCCAGCGCACGATCTTGACCCACTTGCCGGGTTCCAGATCCTTGTAGTGCTCGAAGAAATGCTCGATCTGCTTGATGACGATTTCGGGCAGGTCGAGATAGCTCTGCACGTTGTCGTAGCGCTTGGTGAGCTTGCTGGTCGGCACGGCGAGGATCTTCTCGTCCTGCCCCTTCTCGTCGCTCATCACCAGCACGCCGATCGGGCGGCAGTTGATGACCGCGCCCGGCACGATCGGACGCTGGTTGGCCACGATCACGTCGATCGGGTCGCCGTCGTCGGAAAGGGTGTGGGGCACGAAGCCGTAGTTGCCCGGATAACGCATCGGCGTGTAGAGGAACCGGTCCACGAACAGGGTGCCGGATTCCTTGTCCAGTTCGTATTTGATCGGCTCGCCGCCCA
>DAIPYB010000532.1:0-2298 GCA_036782955.1 Pseudoxanthobacter sp.
GCCGCGTCATCCTCCGCAGATGCGCCAGCCGATGTTCCAATGGAAGTAAATCGGGAAGCTCAGGCCTGAATGATGGCCGAGCGGCGCAGACCCGATCATATGCTGCGCCGCTCGGTCGGTGGCCTCAGCGCCAGCCGAGTGCCGGAGCGACCTGCGTCAGGATCGCCTCGATGACATGGGCGTTGTAATCCACGCCAAGCTGGTTCGGCACGGTCAGCAGCAGCGTATCCGCCTCGGCGATGGCCTCGTCCTGCCGGAGTTGCTCGACCAGCGCATCGGGCTCGGCAGCATAGCTGCGTCCGAAGATCGCCCGGGTGTTTTCGTCGATGAAGCCGATCTGGTCCTGATCGTCACCATGGCCGAAATAGGCCCGGTCTCGGTCGCTGACGAGGGCAAAGATGCTGCGGCTCACCGAAACGCGCGGCGTGCGGGTGTGGCCGGCCTCCTTCCATGCCGCACGATAAGCGCGGATCTGTGCGGCCTGCTGGACGTGGAACGGTTCGCCCGTCTCGTCGTCCTTGAGTGTCGAACTCTGGAGGTTCATGCCGAGTTTTGCCGCCCATACCGCAGTGGCATTGGAGCCGGCGCCCCACCAGATGCGCTCCCTGAGCCCTTCCGAATAAGGTTCGATGCGCAGGAGACCGGGCGGGTTCGGGAACATCGGCCGGGGATTGGGCTGGGCGAAGCCCTGCCCGCGCAATACACCGAGCAGCACCTCGGCATGGTGGCGCCCCATGTCGGCGTCGTTCTGGCCCTCCATGGGGGCGTAGCCGAAATGCCGCCAGCCATCGATCACCTGTTCCGGCGAGCCGCGACTGATGCCCAGCTGAAGCCGCCCGCCGGAAATGAGGTCCGCGGCACCTGCATCCTCGCTCATGTAGAGCGGGTTCTCATAGCGCATGTCGATGACGGCGGTGCCGATCTCGATCCGCCGGGTGCGTGCGCCCACGGCTGCCAGAAGAGGAAATGGCGAAGCAAGCTGGCGGGCGAAGTGATGCACCCGGAAATAGGCTCCATCGGCGCCCAGTTCCTCTGCTGCGACGGCCAGTTCGATCGATTGCAGCAGTGCATCGCTTGCGGAGCGCGTGCCGGACTGCGGCGATGGCGTCCAGTGACCGAAGGACAGGAAACCGATTTTTTTCATTGGGTGCGCTCTGTTGCGCCCGCCCGTGGCACCGGGCCGGGTCGTGTTGCGACCCCGCTTATATAGACAATCCCCCGGCACATTTTGAGGCCGGCCGACGATGACCGCGATCGTTGGCAGGATCGGATGCAGGGCCGCGCGGATTGCTCGCAGCCTTGCTTGTCAGGGATGGGTGGTCGCGGTGCCAAAGTGGCACTATCGTGCTCTGGCGTGCAGACCGGGACGACAATGAGGTAAAAAATGGCAGGCGGTCAGTTTCCAAAAGGGCAGGCGGGCGTCAACGACGAGACCTATGGCGCGGCCGATCTGGCGGTGGCGCTGCCGAAGGACAAATTTCCGCAGTCCGAACATGACCCGCGGCGTATCTATGCCGCCGTGCGCGATGAACTGATGCTGGACGGCAATTCCCGGCAGAATCTGGCGACCTTCTGCCAGACATGGGAGGAGCCGGAGATCCATCGGCTGATGGACGACTGCATCGACAAGAATATGATCGACAAGGACGAATATCCGCAGACCGCCGAAATCGAGGCGCGGTGCGTGCGGATGATCGCCGATCTGTGGCACGCGCCGAAGGGGGCGGCCGTCGGCTGCTCCACCACCGGTTCCAGCGAGGCTGCCATGCTGGGCGGGCTGGCGATGAAGCGGCGCTGGGAGGCGAAGCGCCGCGCCGCCGGCAAGCCCATTGGCCGGCCGAATCTCATCACCGGGCCGGTCCAGATCTGCTGGCATAAGTTCACCCGCTACTGGGATATCGAACACCGCGAGATCCCGATGGAGAACGGGCGGCTGCTGATGACGCCGGAGGAGGTGCTGAAGCGCTGCGACGAGAACACCATCGGCGTCGTGCCGACGCTGGGCGTGACCTTTACCGGCGAGTTCGAGCCGGTAAAGGCGGTGAGCGATGCGCTGGACCGGCTGCAGGCGGAAACCGGGCTCGATATTCCCATCCATGTCGATGGCGCCAGCGGTGGCTTTCTGGCGCCCTTCTGTGCGCCGGAACTGGAGTGGGATTTCCGTCTGCCGCGCGTGCTGTCGATCAATGCCTCGGGCCACAAGTTCGGTCTGGCGCCGCTAGGCGTGGGCTGGGTGCTGTGGCGGGAGGAAAAGGACCTGCCGGACGAGATGGTGTTCTGGGTCAACTATCTCGGCGG
>DAIPYB010000533.1:0-2297 GCA_036782955.1 Pseudoxanthobacter sp.
CGCTATCATCGCCGCCCGAAACCGAGGGTTCCAAGCGTTGGAGTCAATCCACTAGTTGCCCGATCCCGCCACGCGCCAGATATGTTGCCACCTACGTTCACCTTCGTGTCGCGCGGCATGGTCGCGGACATCGCCGTGCACAACAAGGTCGCCAGTGACGGGCAGAAGAAACCGCACGCCCATGTCATGCCGACCATACGCCCGATCGAGGGCGACGGCTTCGGCAAGAAGTCGTGCCATGGATTGGGGGCACCACCCGGACGGGCTGACGCATAACGACGGCAAGCCCGTCCTCGTCATGAGTAACGCTGAAAGCTGGAACAGCCCGGCCTTCTTCGATCAGGCCAGCGAGACATGGGAGAAAGCGGCGAACGATGCGCTGGCGGATGCGGGGAGCGCCGCGCGCATTGATAGCCGTTCCCTGTGCTCGACCGGGGGCTGGCCCGCATGCCATAGGATGCGCTGCGCATGGCGTGGCGCATAAAAAAACTGTATGGTGGCATAGAAAGCGCCTTTGTCAGCAGCTTGCTAACGGGGATAGGCTGGCCGGTCTGATTTTTCCGACTTGTGTCGCCCCGTAGATCACACGCTTATCTTCGAGGTCCGCGTTTGGTCACCGACGTTATGTAGTGGAACGAGACGCCCGCAATGTGGCCGTCAACGAACTCGGCGGCGACCGCCCGTTCGTCAACTTCGGTTGTAGACGTCCTCGAGGCGGACGATGTCGTCCTCGCCGAGATAGGAGCCGGTCTGCACCTCGATCAGTTCCAGCGGAATCTTGCCGGGATTGGCAAGCCGGTGGACGCTGCCCAGCGGCAGATAGGTCGATTCGTTCTCGCGCACCTCGAACACCTTGTCGCCGACCGTCACCTCGGCGGTGCCCTTCACCACGATCCAGTGTTCGGCGCGGTGGTAGTGCTTCTGCAGCGACAGCCGCCCGCCCGGCTCCACCACGATCTTCTTCACATGGAAGCGCTCGCCGCGGCAGATGGTCTGGTAGGTGCCCCACGGGCGATGCGCCTTGATGTGCTCGATCGCCGCATTGTGCCGCTCGCTCTTCAGCTTGGCGACCAGGGGCTTCACGTCCTGCGCGCGGTCGGCCGGCATCACCAGAACCGCATCCTCGGTGGCGACCACCGCGACATTGTCGAGACCGACGGTGGCGATCAGCGGGCCATCGGAATGCACGAAGTTGTTGTGCGAATCGTACAGCGCCACGGGGCCGCGCGTTACATTGCCGTCGGTGTCGCCGTTCGAGATTTCGCGCAGCGCGTCCCAACTGCCGATGTCGGACCAGCGGAACCGGCCCTCGACCACCGCCGCGCGCCTGGTGCGCTCCATGACGGCATAATCGAACGATTTGGAAGGTGAGGAAGAGAACGCCTTCGAATCGAGACGGATGAAACCGAGATCGTCGACCGCTCCTTCCACCGCCGCCTGCACGGCCTCGACGATGGCGGGCTCGAACTGCGCCGCTTCCTCGATCAGCACCCCCGCCGGGAACATGAAGTTGCCGGAGTTCCAGAGATAGCCCTCGGTGATGTAGCGCTGCGCGGTCTCTGCGTCCGGTTTCTCCACGAAGCTGGCGACCGTGTGGACGCCGGTCTTCGGGTCCGCCACGCCCGGCTGAATGTAGCCATAGGCGGTGCTGGCCTCGGTCGGGGTGATGCCAAAGGTCACGATGTTGCCCTTGGCGGCGCCGAGCGCGGCGGTCCGGCAGGCGTCGACGAACAGGTCATTATCCAGCACGACGTGGTCGGCGGCGAGCGCCAGTACCAGGCAGTTATCGCCGGCGATGCGCTGGGCGATCATGGCGGCCGCGATCAGCGCGGGTCCCGAATCCCGGCGTACCGGTTCGAGCACGACTTTGACGTCCATGCCGATGTCGTTGGCCTGGCGACGGGCGAAAAAGCGGAAGTCCTCGTGAGTGAGGACGATGGGTGCCGCAAACAGAGAGCGATCGGAAACCCGCTTGAGGGTCTCCTGATACATGGTGAGGTCCCCGACCAGAGCCTGAAACTGCTTGGGCAGACTATCGCGCGAAATCGGCCACAGACGCGTACCGCTGCCGCCCGCTAGAATGACAGGAACGATCGGCGACAAGCTAAGCATTGGAAATCCTTAACAATACCTGATTTTAGTGGTTCTACCGCGACGGATGGAACCCATCTGTCGCGGTAGAACCACAACTCTTTAATCTGATCCACTACTGTATAATAGCGTAGAATATGTAAAGCCTTTAAGAGCGCGTTTGAGAAGTGTGGTTTTTCATTGCCATCGGCGCAGCAGAGTAGCTG
>DAIPYB010000534.1:0-2297 GCA_036782955.1 Pseudoxanthobacter sp.
GGGCTGGCGCCCGACGAGGAGCCGCTGGAGGACGGGGCCAGTCCGGACTGAGCGGGGGCGGCCGTCCGGAGCGGCTTCGGGCGGGGCGTGACGGCTTCCCGCGTCGGGGGTAGAGTGCGGCCGGTTTCGCAATTCGGTTGCAAAAGCTTAAGGAAGAGTCATGCCGCCGCAGGCGCTGTTGCAAAGCAAACCCGGCCCGGTGGTCGGCCACCGTTCCGCCGTGCCGGAAGCCGGCGCCGTTCCGCGACTTGCCTTCGAGGGGGTGAGCCTTTCCTTCGCCGGCCATGCGGCGGTCAGCGATGTCAGCCTCGCCGTCCGGCCGGGCGAGATCGCCTGCCTGCTCGGACCATCCGGTTGCGGCAAGACCACCCTGCTTCGCATCGCAGCCGGCATCGAGGTTCAGGATCGCGGCCGTGTGCTGATCGACGGCCGCGAGGTGGCGGGTCCGGCCCGCGCCGTGCCGCCGGAGGGGCGCGGCGTCGGGCTGGTGTTTCAGGACTATGCGCTGTTTCCGCACCTGACAATTCTCGACAATGTGCGTTTCGGGCTGAAAGGCCGGCCGGCGGCCGAGGCGGCCGCAATCGCCATGCAGGCGCTGGAGCGGGTTCGTCTTGCCCATCACGCCGCGCATTATCCGCACAATCTTTCCGGCGGCGAGCAGCAGCGCGTGGCGCTTGCGCGCGCTCTGGTCCCCGGTCCCCGGGTGCTGCTGATGGACGAGCCCTTTTCCGGTCTCGACCGGCGTCTGCGCGACCGGGTGCGGGACGAGACGCTGGCGGTGCTGCGCGACAACGGCGCCACCGCCGTGGTGGTGACGCACGACCCGGAGGAGGCCATGCGCATCGGCGACACCATCGCCCTGATGCGCCGTGGCCGGCTGGTGCAGGTGGGTGCCCCGGAAACGCTCTATCGCCACCCGGCGGACATCGAGGCCGCGCGCTTTTTTTCCGAACTGAATGAAACGGAAGCCCGAATCGAGGGCGAAAGGGTGCTCTCGCCGCTCGGCATCTTCGCCGTGCCGGAAGTGCTTCGCGGCGCGCAGCGCGCGGTCGTGGCCGTGCGCCCGCACGATCTTATTCCCGGCGACCCGCAGGGGCAGGTGGCGGGCGAGGTGGTGGCGCGCCGCTATCTGGGCGAGGTTGACCGCCTTGAGGTGGCCGTGGCGGGTCTGGCGCATCCTCTGGAGGTGCGCACCAGCCAGATCGGCGCCTTCCCAGCCGGCAGCGCCGTGCGGATCGGCGTGCCGGCAGCGCGCGTCCACATCTTCGCGCTGTCCTGAGCCCGGGGATGCGACCGGCTGTCGCCCTTCCGCGTTGCGGCCGGTGGGGCTTTCTGCAATAGTCCGGGGCTGGTCAGCGGACCGGAGGCAGCAGTGCCGCCACGATCTGAACGCATCCTTGCGGGCAGCGGCGGCCGGGCTCCGGCCGGGTGAAGTGTTTTGCCGGCGAAGCTGCCGGGCTTCCCGAGGAAGCCTGTGCGGCCGGCCGGCTTGGGTTCAAGAGGCTCGCTTCCCCCGTGTCCGGCGCGACATGGGGCTGCGGGCGGGCGGAGAGGCCTCGGATGGGCAGTTTCAGCATTTGGCATATCCTCATTGTGGCGGTTGTCGTCATTCTCCTGTTCGGCCGGGGCAAGATCTCCGATCTGATGGGCGACGTCGCCAAGGGCATCAAGAGCTTCAAGAAGGGGCTTGCCGAGGATGACGAGGTGAAGCCGATCGAGAACAAGCCCGGCACCCCGCTGCCGACGCAGAAGAGCGAAGATCAGACCAAGACCGGCTGACGCGCGCCGACAGCAGCGGCCGCATCCCGTGGTGGAAGCGGCCGTTTTCCGGGCGGCGCCGGCGTGCGCCGTTTCGGGCCGTGCGGGCAGGCGGTTTCCGCCGGCCGCCGGTCATCCGCCCCGGCCCGGCCGGTCTCAGCAGTGCGGTGTCAGCGCGAAGCGATTCCATGTTTGAAATCGGTTGGAGTGAGATCCTAGTCATCGGGATCGTGGCGCTCGTCGTCATCGGCCCCAAGGATCTGCCGCGCGTGCTGCGCACGACCGGCCAGATGATTGGCCGGCTGCGGCGCATGGCGGGCGAGTTTCAGGCAACCTTCAGCGAGGCGCTGCGCGAGGCGGAGCGCCAGACTGAAATCGACGACCTGAAAAAGAAGCTGGCCGATGCCAACGGCACGCTGCAGAGCCTGCGCGAGCCGGTTGTGCCGTCGTCTTCCGCCGCCGACACGCTGAAGCCGATGGACGACCCGGCACCGGCTGCCGGCGACCGCGCGGTCTTGCGCCTCACCTTCTTCGGCGCG
>DAIPYB010000535.1:0-2287 GCA_036782955.1 Pseudoxanthobacter sp.
TGCCCGCCGGATCGCCGACCTGTTCGCCGACGATCCGGCCACGCTTGAAAACGTGCTCGACGTCCTGTTCCTCGTGGCCACGGCAGACGGGCGGATCCACGAGGCGGAGCTGTTCTATCTGGCGCAGGTGGCCATCATATTCCGCCTGCCGGACGAAACTTTTTCGCGCATGCGGGCCACCTATGCGCCCGGCAGCGACCGTATCGACCCCTATCGCGTGCTTGGCATCGAATCGCATGTCTCCAACGAGGAGCTGAAGCGCCAGCATCGCCGTCTGGTGCGCGAGCACCACCCGGACAGCATGATCGCCCGTGGCGTGCCGCCGGAATTCATCCGCATTGCAACCGAGCGCCTGTCCGCCATCAATGTCGCGTGGGCGCAGATCAGTCAGGAACGTGGCTTGTGAAGACCCGTGCCGATCTCAATGTCCGCGATGTCGCCTCGCCTAATTTCCGCGAACGGCCGGGCGGGCGAAAGCCGGACATGCTGATCCTTCACTATACCGGCATGAAAAACGCGGAAGAGGCGATTGCCCGGCTCAGCGACAGGGCTGCCGAGGTCTCCTGCCACTATGTGGTGGAGGAGAATGGCGACGTGGTGCGCATGGTGCCGGAGGCGCTCAGGGCCAGCCATGCCGGGGTCTCGTTCTGGCGCGGTGAGCATAACCTGAACGATGCCTCCGTCGGCATCGAGATCGTCAACCCCGGCCATGAATTCGGCTATCGCGCCTTTCCGCCGGCGCAGATGGAGAGCGTGATCGCGCTTGCTGCCGATATCGTGCGCCGCCGCCACATTGCCCCGGACAGAGTTCTGGCGCATTCCGATGTCGCGCCCGATCGCAAGCAGGACCCGGGCGAACTGTTCCCGTGGGCTGAACTGGCGAGGGCCGGTGTCGGGCACTGGGTGGAGCCGGCGCCCGTGACCGATGGCGTGCGGTTCGCACCGGGCGACGAGGGACCGCCTGTTTCCGCGCTGCAGGGCCTGCTGGCGCTTTATGGCTATGAGATCGCGGTGACGGGTGTGTTCGATGCCCGCACAGCTACCGTCGTCACCGCCTTCCAGCGCCATTACCGCCCCGCGAAGGTGGACGGCGTGGCCGACCGTTCCACCATTGAAACACTGCATCGCCTGATTGCGGCGCTGAAGGCGGGGCAGGCGGCGTCGTGAGGCAACGGGCCGTTGCGGCGCTGCGTGCGCCGCGCACGCGGCAGGGGCTTGTCACCCTTGCCGTCGCCGCGTGCGGCGGTCTCCTGTTCGACTGGCTGGATATGCCGGCCGCGTGGCTGGGCGGGGCGGCAATCGCGGTTGCCCTTGCGACACTGGCAGGGCTGAAAACCACGCTGCTTCCGGGCCTGCGCCGGCCGGTCTTTCTGGTGCTCGGCACCAGCATGGGCACCGGTATCGAGCCTTCGACACTCCATCGCATGGCCGAGTGGCCAGTGTCGCTGGCGCTGCTGGCGCCGGTGGTGGCCGGGGTTGTGGCGGGCAGCTACTGGGTGCTGCGCCGCATCGCCGGCTGGGACCGCGCCACCGCGTTTTATGCCAGCATTCCCGGTGCGCTTTCCTATGTGATGGCGGTCGCCATCCAGAGTCCGGCCGATATCCGGCGCGTCGCCACCTCGCAGTCGATCCGGCTTCTGACGCTGGTCGCGGTGCTGCCGCTGGTGCTGGGCGGGCCGGCCATGGAGGCGGCTGCCGCCGATCCGGCCTTTCCGCAGGTTTATGCCAGCCCGGCGGATTGTCTCCTCCTGCTCGTCGTCGCCGGTCTCGCCGGGCTGCTGTTCGATCGCTTCCGGGTACCGGCGGGCATGCTGACCGGCGCGTTCCTCGCCAGTGCGGTGCTGCATGGTGCCGGGCTGGTTGCGCCGCTGCCGTTGCCGCTGTGGTTGGCCGGGCCGGCCTTCGTCTGCCTCGGGGCGCTGGCCGGCAGCCGCATGAGCGGCATCGGCATCCGCGAACTGGGTGCAACGGCGGTGGTCTCGACCCTTGCGCTGCTCGCCGGGCTGGTGGTTTCGCTGAGCGGGGCATTCGCCGTAGTCTCGCTCACGTCCGCCGGCCTGCCGCAGGCGCTGCTGGCATTTGCGCCCGGCGGGCTCGATGCCATGGTGGCCATCGCAGTAATTCTGCACATGGACCCCGCCTTCGTCGCCACTCACCAGCTTGCCCGCCTCATCGGCATTCTGGTGTGCCTGCCGGGGGCGCTCCGGCTGATGGGCATTCCGGGTGGCAAGACGGACGCAGGCAAGACGGACGCAGGCAAGACAGACACAGGCAAGACGGGCCCCGG
>DAIPYB010000536.1:0-2285 GCA_036782955.1 Pseudoxanthobacter sp.
CGACCCTCGGTTCCGCCTAGAGCCGTTCGTGGGTCGCGCCGGGTCGCATCGGTGTGTCCTCGGGAGGCGCCTGCACGGCCAGAATGGTTGCGCCCGACGTGTCTTTGGGTTGCGCCACGGCCTTGCGGCCGGGCGGGGAAGGGAGCGTGATGAGTTTCGCGGATATGGTGGGTCTCGTGGGCGTAACGGCCTATCTGGTGGCCTACGGCCTGCTTCAGACCCGCGTTCTGGGGGTTGGCGACAGCTGGTATGCAGCCCTCAATGCGCTGGGTGGCGTGGCACTGATCTACTCGCTGTGGAACAGCTTCAACCTGTCGTCCTTCATAGCGCAAGTGCTGTGGCTGGTGTTCACCATCATCGGCTGGGTGCGGTCGCGCCGGCGGCCGGAGCAGCAGGCTTAATGCTCACGACGACAGGTCGTTTCCTGTGGAGAAAACGTCGCCGAGCCATGTCCGGGCGGTGAAAGCCTTCGCTGTGCGCTCAGGTCATATCCGGATTACTACGGAGCCCCTGCGTCCGGTTCTCACGGCTGGTCGCCGTGCGCGGCGGTCACGATCCAGTCGCTGACCTCGCGCACGATGCGGCGGGCATGGCGGTCGAGCGGGCGCAGCAGATAGAAACGCCCCGCCGGGCGCAGCCAGTGCGCGTGGGCCGGCACGAGGCGGCCGGCTGCCAGATGATCGGCGATAAGCCAGCTCCAGCCGAGCGCCACGCCGGCGCCCTGCGCCGCCGCTTCCACCGCAAGGCGGTAGTCGCCGAGCTTCCACTCCAGCGCATCGGCGGGGCGGGCAAGGCCGGCGGACGCGAACCATTCGCTCCAGCCGAACCACTCGCGCACCGGATCGTCGAGACTGAGCAGCAGCGGTCGGCTCTGGCTGGTGAGCGGCGCGCCGTCAGGGTTGACGACCGGCACGATCTCCTCTGCCGCCAGTTCCGTCACCGCCAGCCCGGCCGGCCGCTCGCGGCGGTAGAAGATGGCGAGGTCGTATTCGTCGGTCCTGAGATGGGCGACATCGTCCGTCACGCGCAGGCGCAGTTCAAGATCTGCGATGGCTGCCTTGAGCGCACCAAGGCGCGGCAGCACCCAGAGATCGGCAATGCCGCGCGAGCAGGCAATGGTGATCTGCCGCGGCCCGCTCCACGCCCGCACACCTTCGGTGGCACCGGCAAGCTCGGTCAGGAGCCGGCTGATCTCGTTGACATAGGTCTCGCCGGTGATCGTCGGCACCACCCCCTGCGGCGTGCGGGTAAACAGCTTGGAGCCGATATAGGCCTCCAGCTTGCCGATCTGCCGGCTGACGGCGCTCTGCGTCAGGCCCAGTTCGTCGCCGGCGCGTGAAAAGCTGCCGGTGCGGGCCGCCGTCTCGAAAACCACCAGTGCATCCAGCGGCGGCAGTTGCCGGCCCTTCGCCATTTCGTTGCGCTTTCGCCGTGGGGATCGTTTGCTCGGGTCCGTTAGAGCACAGATCACCGGCGGTTCAAAACCGTGCGGAGGCGAAGGAGCGGTTCATGGTGCCGTCGCATCCGTCTTGCACGCCGGTGGGGCGATGGCAACGCGGGCGAGGCCCGGGTTCGGCTCGGAGTCCGGATGTATCGAATGGAAATGGCGCCAAGCCGAAACCTCCGGGGGAGGCCCCGCTAAACCACGCTTTCAAGACGTTGCCGGCACGTCGCGAGCACCTCGCCTTCCGGGCGTTGCCACCAGTCGAGCGTGGAGAAGATCTCCGCTTCCACGAAGCCCTGGAAGCCGGCAGCCTCGATCATTGCGCGGATGGCGGGAATGTCGATTGCGCCATCGCCCATCATGGCGCGGTCGTTCAGCATGTCACGCGTGGGGCGGCGCCAGTCGCAGACGTGGAAGGCGAACAGGCGCTGCCGGGCGCCGGCCTGCGCAATGCCATTGGCCAGCAGTGGATCCCACCACACGTGATAGACATCGACCGCGACGCCCAGAACCGGCGGTCCGGTCGGAGCGGGTTCCAGCGCGGTGCAGATATCAAGCGCCTGTGCGAGCGTGTTCAGGCAAGCACGATCGGCTGCATACATAGGATGAAGTGGCTCAAGTGCCAGGCGCACGCCGCAGCCGCGGGCATGTTCGGCGAGGCTGGCGATACCGTCCCTGACCTGCGTCCGCGCACCGGCCAGATCGCGGCTTTCGCCGGGCAGGCCGCCGACGACGAGGATGAAGGCAGCTGCCTCCAGCTCCGCGGCAGCTTCAATGGCCCGGCGGTTCGTGTCCAGACCGGCGGAGAAATCGGCAGTCGAGGCGGCCTGTATGTCGGCCG
>DAIPYB010000537.1:0-2283 GCA_036782955.1 Pseudoxanthobacter sp.
GCTGGCCGTCGCCGGCCACCTCGCCGGCTTCCTCCATGCGGAAGCCCCAGCCGGGCCGCGCCTTTTCCAGCTCGCGGAAAACCACCTGCTCGGCGCGCTTGTCGGCGGCGGACACGAAATCGCCCGGCCCCTTGCGCGAGACCTGCAGGTTCTCGATCTCGCCGAAATCGCGGGCCAGCCCGCGGCCGGCCTTCATGGCGGCCTGAACCATGACATTGAGAAGCGCTGAACGAGCCATCGCAGAAATCCGCCAACAGTGGAAAAGAACCCGGCGCAGCCGTCCTTCATGGCCGCCGCACCGCCTGCCGGCCAAGCACCACAATCGGCGCCCCCGCGCAAGGGCCAAGGATGAATGGGAGGAATGCGCCGCCGGCGGCCGTCCCCCGCGCCGGACCGGGTCGGCGGCGGGAGCGCGGGCGGGCGGAAGCCCTTTTCCCGCGCGCCGATCCGGGGCATGGTCGCTGCCGGCCGGGCGGCAGCGCCTTCCGGCCGACTTTCCGTGTGATGCGCCGCCCGGCTCCCAGACTGCCGCGCGGTGCCCTGCCCAAGGTGCCCTGATGACCCTTACCCTGCCCGCGCCGCGCTTCGACGTGGTCTGCATCGGCAACGCCATCGTGGACGTGCTCGGCCGCGTCGAAGAAGATTTCATCGTGCGCGAAGGGCTGGTGAAGGGCGAAATGCGGCTGGTGGACGCCGCCCGTTCGGCCGAGGTCTATGGCCATCTGGGTCAGGTGATTCGCATGTCCGGCGGTTCGGCCGGCAACACGGCGGCCGGCGTCGGCTCGCTCGGCGGCAGCGTTTGCTACATCGGCAAGGTCGCCGATGACGAACTGGGCCGCGCCTATGCCCACGATCTCGGCCACCTCGGCATCCGTTTCGCCACGCCCGCCCTGTCCGGCGGCGCGCCGACGGCGGTGTGCATCGTGCTCATCACACCCGATGGCGAGCGCACCATGAACACTTATCTGGGTGCCTGCCAGGCGCTGACCACTGCCGACGTGGAGGCCGATGCCGACACCATCGCCAATGCCGCCATCACCTATCTGGAAGGCTATCTGTGGGACCCGCCGGAGGCGAAGCAGGCTTTCCGCCGGGCAGCCGAAATCGCCCACGCAGCCGGCCGGCAGGTTGCGATCACGCTGTCGGATTCGTTCTGCGTGGACCGCCATCGCGCGGAATTCCTGTCGCTGATCCGCACCGGCACGGTGGATATCGTGTTCGCCAACGAACACGAGCTGAAGGCGCTCTACGAGACCGGCGACATCGACGCCGCCGTCGCCGCGCTCAAGGAGGACTGCTCCATCGCCGCCGTCACGCTGGGCGAGAAGGGCTCGCTGGCGGTGACCCGCGACGAGACCTTCCATGTTCGTGCCGCGCCGGCGGAAAGCGTGACGGACCTGACCGGTGCCGGCGATCTCTATGCCTCCGGCTTCCTGTTCGGCCTTGCGCGCGGCCTGCCGCTGAGCGACTGCGCCGCCCTCGGCGGATTGTGCGCCGCGGAAGTCATCGCCCAGATCGGCCCGCGCCCGATGCGCTCGCTGCGCGACCTCGTGGGACAGGCCGGATACGCGTTCTGACCGGGCGAAGGGCTTCGCCAAACGGCCGTGACAGGCCCCATGTCCATGGCGGCCGGCAGTTTCGCCGGCCCGGACATAGCCCGCGCAGGACCGCCATGCCGGTCCTGCACCGCCACCGGCTATCCTCCGCATGGCACCGCAGCGTGATATGAATGTAACCTTTCAGGGCTGTAATTCTTGCTGCGATGCCGTTAGCCTTGGCGCCGCGTACCCCAGACGAGGTTTTGCAGTCGTGCCCCAGCCAAGTTTTTCCGAGCCCCCGGTCTGCGAAGATTTCGGGGCCATTCGCAAGCACGTATCGGAAAACTACCAGAACGTGGTTCTGGTGTTGCAGGGCGGCGGCGCGCTCGGCTCCTACCAGCCCGGCGTGGCGGAGGTGCTGAACCACATCGGCCTGCACATGACCTGGGTCGCCGGCATCTCAATCGGCGCCATCAATTCCGCGCTCATCGCCGGCAACCCGCCGGAACGGCGCATCGAGCGCATGCGCGCCTTCTGGGAGCGCGTGACCAGCCGTGTGCAGTGGCCGTTTGAGCCGCATGGCGATGTCGCCCGCAGCTTCCTCAACCAGCTGTCGTCCTATTCCGCGCTCAGCTTCGGCCAGCCGGGCTTCTTCAATCCGCGCGTGCCGCCGCCGCAGTTCCAGCCGGCAGGCAGCCACAACGCGCTCAGCTACTACGACACCGCCCCGCTGCGCGACACGCTG
>DAIPYB010000538.1:0-2281 GCA_036782955.1 Pseudoxanthobacter sp.
GGTTCCGGCCGTGGTGCCCCTGCCCGAGCCGGAGCCGGCGCGCCCGGCCGCCGGCGCGCCGGCCTCGATCGACGATCTCCTGCAGCAGAACGACCTCGGCGGGGCCGGCGGGCTCTACTGATGCCCGTCAGCCGCCGGAAAGGGCAGCGAGCGGGTGATAAAACCCCGGCGTGAGGCCGGCCTCGGAGCGCGCCCGGTCGTTGAATGGCGGCTTCAGCGGGCCGCGGAAATGGCGGCGGACAAGGGCGTGGAAAGTGCTCTCCGGCACGACGCCCTGCCTGTCGCACATGAAGCGGAACCATTTGGTGCCGATGGCGACATGGCCCTTTTCGTCGCTATAGATGCGCTCAAGAATGATGGCGGTGTCCTCGTCGCCGGTTTCCCGCGCCCGCACGATCATCGGCGGCGTCACGTCCAGTCCGCGCGCCTCCAGCACCAGCGGCACGATGGCGAGGCGGGCGGCGAGATCGTGTCCGGTTTCCTGTGCCGCCTGCCATAGCCCGTCGTGGGCGGGCAGGTCGCCATAGGCCGCGCCAAGGCGGGCGAGGCGCTCGCTGAGCAGCGTGAAATGAGTGGCCTCCTCCAGACCGACCCGGACCCAGTCGTCATAGAACGGGCGCGGCATCGGCAGGTGCGCGAAACGGCCGACAATGTCCCATGCCAGATCCACCGCGTTCAGTTCGATATGCGCCAGCGCGTGGATCAGCCCGATGCGACCCTTTTCCGATGCCTCGCCCCGGTTGGGGATCGACCGCTTGGGCATGTCGCGCGGCGCCAGCAGCACCGGCCTTTCGGGCCGGCCGGGGCGCTCGGGGCAGGGCGGATCGAGCGTCGGGCGGGCAAGCGACAGGCGACCGTCGCGCCATGCCTGCGCGGCCTCGACGGACCGCCGCGCCTTTTCCGCCGGCTCGCGGGCGGCCACGATCAGCCGCGCGGCTGCCGCCAGAGACGGCGGCAGGCCGGGAGCAGCGGCAACCGGGGCCGGAGCCCCGGGGCCGGTCGTCGTCTCGGTCATGCTCCGAGGGCCCGCGCGGCCGCGAGAACGGCCTCGGCATGGCCGGCGACCTTGACCTTGTGCCAGACCTGCGCGATCCGGCCGGCCGGATCGATCAGGAACGTCGTGCGCTCGACGCCCATGTAGGTGCGGCCGTACATCGATTTCTGCACCCACACGCCGTAGGCCTCCAGAACGTTCTTGGCCTCGTCGGACGCAAGCTGCACCTTCAGGTCGTGCTTGGTGCGGAACTTGGCGTGGCTGGCGACCGAATCCGGTGAAACACCAACAATCGCGGTGTTCGCGGCGGCGAAATCATCAGCCAGCGCCGAGAAATCCTGTGCCTCGCGGGTGCATCCGGAGGTGTCGTCCTTCGGATAGAAATAAAGAACCACAGCCTTGCCGGCAAAGCCGTTCAGGCTGAGGAGGCCGGATTCGCTCTGCAGCTCGAAAGCGGGGGCCGGCGCGCCCGGTGCGGGCTGCGATGTCGTGCTGGTGCCCATGGTCTTCAACTCCCTTGGCTTTCCCCGATGACGGCCACGCATGATGCCCGGCTTCCGGCGCCGGCGCCGCCGCATTTGCCGCGAAGCACTGCCGGAGGTGCGTGGGAAAAATAACCACGCGGCCGATTTGGCCGGTTGACGCGGCGCACCGCGAATGTTCAACGTTGCCTTATTGAGGACGCCCGGCGTGCCCCGTCAATGGGGTGCGCCGATTGCGCGCCCGCCGGGTTTTCGACTGCCTTTGCCAAGCCGGCGGGGCCAAAGCCGTGAAGTTGCGCAATGGAGCAGTCCGAAGATCGCGAGGATGTGACGCCGGCTGCTTCCGCTGAAGGGCCGGCGCTTGCATCTGCAGCCCCGGCCGGGGCCGATTCGGGGACCGTGCCGGCCCCGGACGCATCCGATGCGGCGGCCCGGCCGCAGGACGGCGTTGCGCCCGCAGGCACTCCGGCTGCCCCTCCGCCATCGCCGCCTTCGCCGCCGGAAAAATCCGCTCCGATACCCGGCCCGACAGCCGCTGCGCCCGCGAAGCCGCCGCGCCGGCGCAACCATGTGCTGCGTTTCTTTCTCTGGTGCATGGCGGTGCTGGCCGGCCTGCCGGCTGCCGTGCTGGTGGTCTGGATGCTGGTGGGGCCGGTGCGCATCGGCCTGCTTGAACGCGAGATCAACAGCGTTCTTGCCACGCTGGCCGGCAAGCAGGGCACCGCGCAGGTCGGGCAGGTGGAGGTGGGGCTCACCTTCGCCCACGGCCTTGTCGTCTATGGCGGCGATATCCGGTTCAGCGGTC
>DAIPYB010000539.1:0-2261 GCA_036782955.1 Pseudoxanthobacter sp.
GCGCACGGCCGCATTCAGTCTTCACAAAGGGATAAGGCGGGGCGGGCGGGCCCCCCGCATATGAGCGGCGAATAATAGGGGGGGCGAGCGCGGCGGAAAAGGGGCGGCGGCAACGAAAGTTCCCTGAACCCGCCCCTTTGTTGTGTCGCCGCTGCCGGCCGCTCAGCGCTGCGGCGCTGCGGCGGCGATGGCGAGAAAGTCCTTTGCCTTCAGGCTGGCGCCGCCGATCAGCGCGCCGTCGACATTGGCCACCGCCAGCAGTTCCGCCGCATTGTCCGGCTTCACCGAGCCGCCGTAGAGCAGGCGGATGCCATCGCCGGCCGGGCCGAACCGGTCGCGCAGCAGGCGGCGAATCTCGCCGTGGACTTCCGCCACGTCCGCTGCCGTGGGGGTCAGGCCGGTGCCGATGGCCCACACCGGCTCATAGGCAATGACGACGGTCTGCGGCGCAGTCGCCTCCGGCAGGGAGCCGGCGACCTGCGTCGCGACGACATTCAGCGTTTCGCCGGCATCCCGCTCGGTGCGGGTTTCACCCACGCAGACGATGGCGACGAGGCCGGCGCGCAGCGCGGCTTCCGCCTTGGCCCGCACCACCGCATCGCTCTCGCCGTGGTCGGCGCGGCGCTCGGAATGGCCGACGATGACGAAAGTGGCTCCGGCATCGCGCAGCTGCTCGGCCGCAATATCGCCGGTGTGGGCGCCGGAAACCTTGGGGTGGCAATCCTGACCGCCGATTGCGAGCAGGCTGCCGGCGCTGATCGCCGCAAAGCCCGCCACCAGCGTTGCCGGCGGGCAGATGAGCAGGTCGGCACGTCCGCCGGCCGCCGCGGCGGCCCCGGCGAGGATGGCGTCGATCTCGTTTCGCGATGCCAGCAGGCCGTTCATCTTCCAGTTGCCGGCGATCAGGGGCTTGGGCAGCGACATTGGGGGCTCCTCGGTGTCCTTGAATGGTCCTGTCAGGTGTTCCTGCGCGTTTTCGCGTTTCCGTTCCTGAGGTTGGGGCGAGCGATAGCAAGCTTTTCCGGGGCATCCAATACTGGCAGCGCCGCCAATGGCGCCCTGCTGCGATTTCGCGCGGCGCGCGGACAAGACTTGCAGGGGGGCGCCGATCCGGCTAGGCAACGCAACGGGCCGGCTTCGGCCCCAAACCGGCCGCCCGGCGAGAGGTTCCGCCCCGCGCAGGAGAGAGCAAGACGCCATGGCCACGACGGTCGTCCCCTCTGCTTCGTTCCCTGATGGCCCGTCCGCGGTCGTTCCGCGCGTGGCGCTCTATTCCGGTTCGTTCGATCCGGTGACCGAGGGACACATGGACGTGCTGGCCCGTGCCCTGCACCTTGCCGACAGGGTGGTGGTGGCCATCGGCGTCCATCCCGGCAAGGTGCCGCTGTTCACGTTCGACGAACGCGTGGCCATGATCGGCGCGGTGGCCGACGCACGCTTCGGCAACGCCGCCGCCGGGCGCATCAGCGTCATCGCTTTCGACGGGCTGGTGGTGGAGGCGGCGCGCGAGGCCGGCGCCGGCATCATCGTGCGCGGACTGCGGGACGGCACCGATCTCGATTATGAAATGCAGATGGCCGGCATGAACGGCGCTCTGGCGGCCGGCATCCACACCGTGTTCGTGCCGGCGTCGCCCGGCGTCCGTCATATCACCGCCACGCTGGTGCGCCAGATCGCAAAACTCGGCGGCGATGTTTCGCCGTTCGTGCCCGCGCCGGTCGTGGCGCGGCTCAGGAGCAAGCTGGGGCGCTGACGGCCACCGGCTCGGTTTCCCGGCCTGCCGCCTGCCGGCGGGCCCTCTCACCCGGAGTTCTCTGCCCATGTTCCGCACCCTTGCCGCCCTCGTGCTGGGCTTCGCGCTGGTGGCTGCCGCCCCGGCGCTGAAGGCCAGCGCCGCAACCGCCGTGCCCGCTGGCAACATCCTCGTGCTGCAGCTCAAGGATGGCGAAGTGAAGATCCGCCTCGACGAGAAGCATGCTCCGAAGCATGTGGAGCGCCTGAAGACTCTGGCCAGCGAAGGCTTCTACAACGGCGTGGTGTTTCACCGCGTTATCGATGGCTTCATGGCGCAGACCGGAGATCCGACCGGCACCGGCATGGGCGGCTCCAGCCTGCCGGACCTGAAGGCGGAGTTCTCGTCCGTGCCGTTCCAGCGCGGCACCGTCGGCATGGCGCGCGCGCAGAGCCCGGATTCGGCCAACTCGCAGTTCTTCATCATGTTCGCGCCCGGCGACTTCCTGAACGGCAACTACACCGTGGTC
>DAIPYB010000540.1:0-2241 GCA_036782955.1 Pseudoxanthobacter sp.
GGGCCGATATCGCCATCGGCAAGGCGTTCGGCGCACTGGCCGTGGGGCAGGGTACCCGCTGGCTCAACCGCACGGCGCTGGAGCGGCCGCATTTCATGCTTGGCCTTGAAGGGGTGTCGCGCGGGCGCATCGTGCCGGTCATCGGGGGCGTGCTCATCAAGGACGGTGCCGGCCATGTTCTGGGGGCTGTCGGGGTATCCGGCGATCTCTCCGAGAATGACGAGGCCTGCGCGATTGCCGGCATCGAGGCCGCCGGCCTCGTGGCGGACCCTGGCGCGTAAGGCGCCGCCGGCGCCGCGAATTTCTTTTGCAGGACTTTTCCACCATGCTTTTTGTCGCCACCTGCTTTGACAAGCCGGATGCCCTGCCGACACGTCTTTCGGTGCGCCCCGCGCATCTGGAATGGATCGAGGCGAACAAGGCGCAGATTCGCCTCGCCGGCCCGCTGCTGGACCCCAAGGGCGAGAGCCCGCTCGGCTCGCTGCTGATCGTGGAGGCGGAGGATCTGGCCGCCGCCGAGGCCCTGCTCGGGGGCGATCCCTACCGGGCCGCCGGCGTGTTCGCCGAGGTTGAAGTGCGCCCCTGGCGCATGACGGTGAATTCTCTGGGCTGAGACGGCGGATCATGGCGCACTGGCTCTATAAATCCGAGCCCTTCAAATGGTCGTGGGCCGATCAGGTCGCCGCGGCGGAAAAGGGCACGCACTGGGACGGGGTGCGCAACCACGCTGCCAAGAACAATCTGCTGGCCATGCGCCTCGGCGATACCGGGTTCTTCTACCATTCCAACGAGGGCAAGGAGATCGTCGGCATCGTGGAGGTGATCCGGGAGGCCTATCCCGATCCCTCCGATCCGACCGGCCGGTTCGTCATGGTGGACCTGAAGGCGGTTGCGCCCCTGCCTGCGCCGGTGACGCTGGCGCAGGTCAAGGCGACGCCGGAACTGGCGGGCATGGCGCTGATTAAATATGCGCGCCTCTCGGTGCAGCCGGTAACGGACGAGGAATGGGCGCTGGTTCTGCGGATGGCCGGCGCCGTGCCCGGGACGTTTCCGGCATGATGACGGACCCTGCCGGCGACGGAGAACTGGCCCGCTTCGCCGCCCGCGATCCCGCTGGGTTCATCCGCGCCAATACCACGCTCATGCCACCCTCCCTTGTGCCGGAACTGCGGCTTCATCTGGCCGACGAGGTCATGGACCTGTGGGCGCGCACAGAGGATGTTCTGGAGACGGTGGGCCTGCCGCCGCCCTACTGGGCTTTTGCGTGGGCGGGCGGGCAGGCGCTGGCGCGCTATGTGCTGGATAACCCTTCGCTCGTCGCCGGTCGACGGGTGCTGGATTTCGCCACCGGTTCCGGCATCGTCGCGGTTGCGGCGCTGAAGGCGGGCGCGGCCGGGGTTGTCGCCACTGAAATCGATTCCTTCGCCCGCGAGGCCGCCCGCCTCAATGCCGAGGCAAACGGCGTTGCCGGCGGTCTGAGCGTTTCCGCGGAGGACATGACGGCGACCGAGCCGGGCCGCTTCGACATCGTGCTCGCTGGCGATGTGTTTTATGAAAAGCCGATGGCGGAGCGCGTCGGTGCGTGGCTGCTGCGCGAGTGCGCCGCCGGTGTCGAGGTGCTGGTGGGCGATCCGGGGCGCTCCTATTTGCCGAAGGACCGGCTGGAGCCCGTGGCAGAGTTCCGGGTGCCGGTGCCGCGGGCCATCGAAGACAGCGAAATCAAGCATACCCGCATCTGGCGCTTTCGCCGCCAGATCGCCTGAACCCAGGCGCTCGCCGGCCACCGGGTCGTGCTTTGCCCGCAGTTGCTGTCGCTTGCAGGGCGGGTTTATTGCAGGCAAGATACGACGAAAAGCTAAGGTTCAGCACCCCGCGCCGCGATAGACGGCGCCGACGCCGACGACCATAATCCGTGCCTAACAAATCAGGATGCAGCCCCCGGACCGCTTCGCGAGGTCGTCTGGAAGGGGCGGCCCACGGAGGAAACGATGTCGATGTTTGAACCGGTCGTTGCGGTGCCGGCGGCTTTTGCCGCCCGTGCCCATGCCGATGCAGACTGCTATCAGGCGATGTATGCCCATTCCGTAGCCGATCCCGATGGCTTCTGGGGCGAGCACGGCCGGCGGATCGACTGGCTCCGGCCGTACACGATCGTTCGCAACGCTTCGTTCCGCTATCCTGACGTTTCGATCCGCTGGTTCGAGGACGGCACGCTCAATGCCAGCCTGAACTGCGTGGATC
>DAIPYB010000541.1:0-2239 GCA_036782955.1 Pseudoxanthobacter sp.
GACGGGCAGCATCCGCGCCCGCATGGTGCCGATGGCGCCGGCGATTTCGTCCACTGTTTCGCCGCGCACCCGCAGCGCCATCAGGAAGCCGCCGATCTGGGCCGGAGTGGCGTCGCCGGCCATGATGACATCGAACGCAGCGCGGGCCTCGTCGCGCTCCAGCGGCGCGCCGGTGGCGATCTTGGCGATGAACGGCTTCAGTTCAGCCATGGGATCAGATCCTCTCGAAGCCGGAGCCCCGGCCGTCCCCTGAGGGCCGCGCTCCGTTCAGTCCGTCCGGGCCTGCCCCTGAATTTCACAGTGTCGTCCGCCGGTCCGGATACAGGCAATAGCCCGACCGGGCCGGGAAAGCAAAGAGGCCCGGCGCAAGCGCCGGGCCCCGGTCTTTTTCCATCAGGTGGTTAGGAGCCGCGGCCCGGCGCGACCACCTGATTGAGTGCGGCCTGATTGATCTGGATGCCGGCTTCCTGCTCCAGTGCCGCGACATATTCCGACAGCAGGGCATTGCTGACCGAATCCGTCACCTGATCGGCGAGCTGCACCGAGGGCGGCAGGGTGGCATCGAACGGCGGGTCGAACACGTCGGCGACGACGAGAACGCTCTGCCCGCCGGTGGCCGAAGCCGCCGTGGCCACGAAGCCCTTGGGGCCGTTGAAGGCGGCCGCGACGGCATCGGGCGAAAGGCCTTCCGCCGCGCCGCCACGCTTGAACGGCGCGGAGGTTTGTACGTCGATCTCAAGGCCGGCGGCGATGTTCTCCAGCGTCTCGCCCTTGCGCAGCCGGGCCGCGATTTCGGCCGCCTTGGCAACGAGCGCCTTCTGGGTGGCATCGGCCTTCCATGCCGTGGTGACGTCCGCCACCACTTCCTCGAACGGACGCTCGCGGGCCGGCGTTACGTCGGTAACGTCGATCCACGCCAGACCGCCGGAGGCAAGCTTCACCGCATCCGGCTCGCTGCCGACATCGGCCTGCAGCGCGGCAGACAGAACCGGCTGGCCGCCCGGAACGTTGACCACCGCACCGGAGGGATTCTCGCCGCTGGAATCGATCTTCTGCACCTCGACGAAGGCGAGGTGGAAGCGATCGGCGATTTCCTTCAGCGTGGCGCCGCCGGAGCGGGCGTCTTCGATCTGGTTGGAGATCTCCAGCATCTTGCGGCGGGCGAGATCATCGGCCAGCGTGCGCTTGATGTCGGCTTCCACGTCGGCGAACGATTTCTGCTGGCCGGGCTGCACTTCGGTAACGATCACGATCACCGGGCCGAAACGACCATCGACCACGACCGGCTGGTTGAGCGGCGCGCTGAAGGCGGCATCAGCCACCTTCGGGTCGATGAGGCCGGACTTGGCGACCAGACCGAGATTGATGTCGGCAGTCGTCAGCTTGCGCTCGGACAGGATCTCGGCAAGCGGGCTGCCGGCAGCCAGCTTGGCGGCCGCCGCATCCGCGCCGGCACGGTCGGAGAACGGGATCTGCTGCACGGCGCGGCGCTCGGGCGTGCCGTATTTCTCGGCATTGCGCTCGTAGTCGGCCTTCACGTCGGCATCGGAAACCGGGGTTGCGGCAGCCAGCATGACCGGGTCCAGCGTCGCCACCTGGAAGGTGCGGTATTCGGGCGCGCGGAAGCTGGCCTTGTGGGTATCGAAGAAGGCCTTCAGTTCTGCCTGCGTCGGCTCGGCCGGTGTGCCGGCTGCATGCGGCGGCACATCGATGAAGCGCACGGTGCGCTGCTGGGTGGCGTAGGTGTTGACCGCCTTGACCAGCACTTCCGGCGCGACGATGCCGCCGAAAAGGCCGTCCATGATCTGGCGGCGCACGGAAAGCCCGCGCATGGCCTCTACATAGTCGGCCTCGGCCAGTTCGTTGGCGGCCAGCAACTGGCGCATGCGGTCGGCGCTGAACTGGCCGTCGGCACCGCGGAAGTTCGGATCGGCCTTGATCTGTCGCAGCAGCTCGTTGTCGGTGATGCCGATGCCGAGATTACCGGCGGTGTCGTTCAGCACCGTTTCCGTCACGATGCGGCCCAGAACCTGCTGCGGCAGGCCGAAGGCGGCGGCATCGGCGGGGTTGATGGGCTGGCCGGCATTGGCGCTGAGCTGCTGCAGGGCGCGGGCATAATCACGCTGGAAGCGCGAGAGCGGAACATCGGTGCCGCCGACCGAGGCAATGGTGGAAACGCCCATGCCGCGGAAGGCGTCGGCGACGCCCCACACCACGAACGACACCACCAGAATGCCCA
>DAIPYB010000542.1:0-2226 GCA_036782955.1 Pseudoxanthobacter sp.
AGGCACACTTCCGAATCGGCGGCGGTGAACAATTGCTTGGTGCGCTGCAGCAGGCCGGCTTCGTCGGTGGCCATTGCCGTGACCGCGGCATGGTTCCAGTGCTCGATCTCGCCTTCGCCGTTCACCACGATCAGGCCGCTCGGTACCACGTCGAACAGTGCCCGATACCGCGCCTCGCTTTCCTGCAGGCGTCGCTGCAGGATGAAGCGATCGGTGACATCGTGGATGATCGAATAAAGCAGCGCGCTTCCGTTGACTTCGATCGGCCCGGAAAAGACCTCGACCTGCCTGATTTCTCCAGAGGCAAGGCGATGTGGGAACAGGAAGCTGGGTTGCTTCAGAGCCCTCGCCTCGGCCATGTGCGCCATGATCTCGTCGAGCGGCAGGGTATTGATGTCGGAAATATGCCGTGCGAGCAGTTCGTCGCGGCTGTAGCCGTAGAAATTGCAGGCTGCCTGGTTGGCATCGATAATCTTGCCTGTGACAGGGTCTGTCAGCAGCTTGACGGATTTGTTCTGGTCGAACAGCGCGCTGTAGAGCGCCTTTTGCTGGCGGAGCCGTTGTTTCTGGCGCTCCAGCCGAAGCATGAGGTAGAGCGCCATGAACAGCAGGGTCACGATGAGCACCGTGCCGGCGACGTTGGTCAGCCGCTCCCGCTCGATCGACTTGCGCAGCGCTGCGGTCAGGTCCTCCACCGAGAGGCCGACGAAAGCCACAACCGGCAGGTCCGGCACCCGGCTCCACGCGATGATGCGCAGGACCGGCTCGCTGCTGCCCGGGCTGATGAAAACGCCGGACGATGGCGCACCCGGGTGCAGATAGGGCCGGTTGGCCGAGACGCTGTGCCCCAGAAGATCGGGCATGCCGCGATTGCGCGCGATATAGTTGCCGTCGGGAAGCTGTGCGGCGCCGACAACGTCATTGGCGCCGAGGCCGATGGCGGCAAGTTCATCGGAAAAATAGATCGGCGAAATCGACAGCACCAGAATGCCGGCGAACCGGCCATCTTCCATCACGCGGCGCGCGACCGGCAGTTCCCAATGGCCAGTCGCCGGGCTGACGGCGGCGTGACCGAGCACGGCCGTATCCTCAGCTACCGGGGCGGCCCGAAGCTTCCTGAAAAAATCGGTGCCGGCGACCGACACCGGCAGCACAGGTCCATCGCTGGTGGCGATCGTGACGCCGTCACTGTTATAGAGGGTGAAGCGCCCGAAAGCAGAGGGCGGCAGAAGGGTGAGCGCACGCTCGGCAGCCCGCAGAAAACCGGTTTCATCGGAACCCGGCCCGATGGCACTTCGTACTTCCAGCAGCGCAAAATCCACGGTTCTGAATGAAAGAGCCAAATTTTGACGCACAGCGGTCGTCAGTTGTTCTGCCCGTAATTCACCCTCGACAATCGTTGTATTGTAGGCGTTGGCAAAGGATTGCTCGAGGCGAATCCAATAGGCGACGCAACATGCAAGGGAAACGATAAGATAGAGAGCGATATAATGTCGCCCCCGCGCCTTTTGCCACATGTCTTCGGATGCCTGCCATGCCGTCGATGCGGTCTTTATGGGGGATGGCGCACGCGAATGCAAATCGCTTTCGCATTGTATCCGCACAGACAACTGGCCCCACTGACATCTGATCTTGTGCCGCTCTCCGCTCGGTCGGGCGATGCCGCATCAGTCTTGCAGCGCCCGGTGCAGTTTTGCCTGTATCCGCTGCGTTTCTGAGCGGGATTTCTGCTCCGAGGGCCGTGACATAGCAGGACCCGGGCCGCCAGCCATGCCGATGCCGATGTCTGGGCTGCGTTTTTGGCTGTTGCTGCGCACCCCTGATCGGACGCACGCGAGTGGCAGGCCGCCTTTTTCAGGGCGATGCCGCACCGCGACAGGCGGATGGTTTCTGCCGCTTTCCTGAACCCCGCGCGGCCGCGCTTACCAGAGGATACCGATACCGTGACGACCCCCGTATTGCCGAATTCGCTCGAGGCACGCGATGCCGCTGTTGCGCTGCATCCGTTTTCCAATGCCCGGAAGCTGGAGAAGGAAGGCTCGCTGCTGATCGCGCGCGGCGACGGCATCTATGTCGAGGACGTTTCCGGCAAGCGCTATATCGAGGCGATGGCGGGCCTGTGGAGCGTGGCGGTCGGCTTTTCGGAGCCGCGGCTTGCGGCCGCCGCCGCACGTCAGTTTGCTGAACTGCCCTATTATCATGCCTTTGGGCAGAAGGGGCATGTGC
>DAIPYB010000543.1:0-2223 GCA_036782955.1 Pseudoxanthobacter sp.
GGGCAGGAAGACATGATCATCGACGTCGCCCTCGACATCCTCAAAAACCGCGGAGTGGCGGCATGACCAGCCTCGCAGAACTCGCCCTGACCGTGGATGAGGCGGCCCGCACCGCGACCGCCATTCCGCAGCTGACCGACACCCTGCCGAACCTTTCGGTGGACGATGCCTATGCCATTCAGGCCCTCTCGCTGGCCCGCCGCCGCGCTCGCGGCGAACGGCGGGCAGGCTTCAAGATGGGCCTGACCTCCCGTGCCAAGATGCAGCAGGTCGGCGTCTCGGAAGTCATCTGGGGTCGCCTGACCGACGCCATGCGGCTGGAGGAAGGCGGCGTCCTGACCCGCGCGGCCTATGTGCATCCGCGCGTGGAACCCGAAATCGCCTATATCATCGGCAAGCCGCTGGAAGGCAACGTGACCGCCGCCGAGGCGCTGGCCGCCGTGGAAGCGGTTGCCCCCGCGCTGGAGATCATCGACAGCCGCTACCAGAACTTCAAGTTCGCGCTGGCCGACGTGATCGCCGACAACTCGTCCTCGTCCGGCTTCTATGTCGGCCCATGGGCGCGGCGCGACACCGATGTTTCCAACCTTGGCATCCTGATGGAAGTCGATGGCCGCGCCGTGCAGATCGGTTCGTCGGCCGCCATTCTGGGCGATCCGATCCGCTCCCTCGTGGCCGCTGCCCGCCTTGTGGCGCGCGCGGGTGAACGGCTGGAGCCGGGCGACATCGTGCTTGCCGGCGGAGCAACGGCAGCCCACCCGCTGACGCCGGGCGAACACATCGAAACCCGGTTCGAAACCCTCGGCCGCGTCGCCTTCACGGTGGCCGCCTGAGGCGACAGCCCCCCTGAGGAGACAGTCATGCCGGTCATCGAAATGACCCTCATCGAGGGCCGCACCTTCGAAGCCAAGGCCAACATGGTGCGTGCCGTCACCGACGCCGTGGTGGAAACGCTCGGCGCACCGCGGGCTTCGGTTCGCATTATCATCCGCGAGGTGCCGGCCTGGCATTTCGCCGCCGGCGGCGAACTCAAGGGCCGGCCGCCGGAACCTTCCGACGGGGACGGGCCGGCCGGCTGAACAAGGCGGGCGTTTCGTTGCGGCCGTCTCTCCCGGGTGCCCCTCACCTCTCCAGCGGTCGCATCAGTCCGGCCGGGCGCGTCACACGCCCGGCCGGATTTGTTTTGAAAGACGCACGGCGATCCCCGCAGATTGCAAGCGCGAAATATATCTCAAATATCGTTGTTTTTAAAAATATCGAAAATAAGTTTGACAATGGCCGCCCTCTCCCGGATAAATTGAAGTGTGGAACAGGACCGTCACGGGGGCTGCCCGATCAGCCAACCAAAAACAAAGACGGCCTGCCTCGGGAGGAAAACCAATGGCTTCGCAACGCTTCGCGCCCCCTGAGGGGTCGCCGCGTCGCGCGGGTGCAGGCGAGCATGCGTCCTTTGTGCGCGTGACCGGAACCCGCCTCAATCGCTTCGTCGAATTCGAATACAGCCTCGACGATGCCGACCTGACGGTCGAATTGATTCTGCCCTTTGCCGCCTTTGACGAATTCTGCCGCACACGGGGCGTGACGCGCCTGCCGGATGCAACGGACGGCGATCATGAACGCGCCGGCCTGCTGCAGCGCGTGGCCGGAGACGGCAGCACGGCCCACTGACCGGCCGCGCGGCTCCGGTCCAGTGGCCAATACCTGAAGGCCTGCCGACCGGGAGCCGGCAATGCCGGCGTCGCCGATCCGTGCCCTCAACAGAACTGCCCCGTTTTGCCGGCCGTCGCGGCCCACCCGTTCCAGCTTCGTGCAACCCGGCCGCCGGCCGGGATCGTTCCCTTGCGCCCGCCGTCGTCCCGCCTCTGGCGGTGCCGTACCCGGCCAGTTTCAGGAAACTCAGCCCGATGAGCATCCAGATCAAGACCCTCGACTTCGCCCCCCGGCGACAGACATTCGGTCACGTCGCCCGCCGGCTTGGCGCCGACAAGCCGGCCAGCCGCTACCAGGAAGCGGTGCTCGATGTTCAGGCGACCGACAATTTCCACTACAAGCCTTTGTGGGAACCGCAATACTGGGTCTACGACACCCGCAAGACCGCCGTTACAATGGAGGACTGGTACAAGCCGCTCGATCCCCGGCAATTCTATTATTCCACCTATAATATTGCCCGCGCGAACATGCAGCAGGCGGTGGACCGCGCCTTTGCCTTTGCCGAAGAGCGCG
>DAIPYB010000544.1:0-2206 GCA_036782955.1 Pseudoxanthobacter sp.
CCTTCCAGCAGCGAATAGGCGGTGTGAACGCGAAGATGCACGAAACCCGGCGATGTGACCGTCATGTCGCCTCACTCCTCTTGCGCCCGTTCAATGCCGTGCCTGCTGCCGGCCGCCTTTCATTCCCCGCCGGCGCCCGTCTGTCGATTCAATTTTTCTCCCGCCGCCGACCTCAGCCGACCGCCAGCGCGTCGAGCCAGAGAATGAGCGTGGCGGTGAACAGCGTCAGCGCCACCAGTCCGGCGAGGTCCTGCGCAAGCCCGCGAGCGAAGTTGCCATTGGTTTCATCCATCGTGCCGTCCTCCTCTCTATTCCGTTTATGATCTTATTTTGTTCCATTAATGTTCCCATTGCAAGGGCGGAATGCCGGGGCAAGGATGGCAAGGGAAAGATCGTTAACAGTTCGTCGTCAGTCTGGTTGCCACCGCCCCTCCTGCCGCGCCCGAGGCTCGCCCCAATGGCCGTTTCGCTGACCCTGATCGATCTTGCCGGCTACATCGCGCTCCTGCTGTGGGGCGTGCACATGGTGCAGACCGGCATCCAGCGCGCCTTCGGCGCCAACCTGCGCCATGTGGTCGGCCGGGCGGTCTCCAGCCGCCTGCGCGCTTTCGCCAGCGGCCTTGTGGTAACGGCGCTGCTGCAATCGAGCACCGCCACCGGGCTGATGGTGGCCGGGTTCGTCGCCGAGGGCATCATGGCCCTCGTGCCGGCGCTGGCGGTGATGATGGGCGCCAATGTCGGCACCACCCTGATCGTGCAGGTGCTGTCCTTCGACGTCACCGCGGTGGCCCCGATTCTGGTGCTGGTCGGCGTCGTCATGTTTCGCCGCGGACCGGCCAGCCACCTGCGCGATCTCGGCCGCGCCTTCATCGGCCTCGGCCTCATCCTGATCGCGCTGCACCAGATCCTGAACCTCATCATCCCCTATGAGGATGCCCCCAGCCTGCGGCTGCTTCTGGGGCTGGTCGTAACGGAGCCGGTGCTGGCGGTGGTGTTCGCCGCGCTGCTGACGTGGGCGGCGCACTCATCCGTCACCATCGTGCTGCTGGCGATGTCGTTTGCCGCGCGCGGCGTCATCCCGCCGGAGGCCGCATTCGCGCTCGTGCTGGGCGCCAATCTCGGCACCGCGCTCAATCCAGTATTCGAGGCAACCACCGGCACCGATCCGGCGGCGCGGCGGCTGCCGATCGGCAACCTCATCAACCGCGTCGTCGGTGTCGTACTGGCGCTTCTCACCCTGCGGTGGGCCGGACCATGGCTGGTGGCCATGGAGCCGGACGAAGCGCGCGCGGTGGCGAACTATCACACCGCCTTCAACCTCGTCATGGCGGCGCTGTTCCTGCCGTTCCTGCCGCAATTCGCCCGCCTGCTGGAGCGGCTGATGCCCCCGGCTCCCGCCAGCGCCGATCCCGGAAGGCCTCTCTATCTCGATCCGCTCTCGCTTTCGGTGCCGGTGGTGGCGCTGGGCGCGGCCACCCGCGAGGCGCTGCGGCTGGCGGATATTCTGGAACAGGCGCTGCTGGCAACCCGCGACGCCCTCTCCGAAGGCGACCGCCGGCGCATTTCCGAGGCCCGCCGCCTCGACGACGTCATCGACCGCATCAACCGCGCCATCCGCAACTATCTGTCATCGCTCGATGTCGACCAGCTGACCGAGGATGACCGGCGGCGGATGAACGAAATCCTGTCGTTCGCCACCAACATCGAACACGCCGGCGACATCGTCACCCGCAGCCTGCTAGCCAATGCAAACAAGCGCATCAAGCGCGGCCTGACCTTCTCGCGCGAGGGGCAGGTGGAGCTGATCGCAATGGTCGATCGCCTGATCGTGAACCTGCGCGGCACGGCCTCGCTGCTGATGACGGGCGATGCCCGCGCGGCCCGTGTGCTGACGGCGGAAAAGGAAACCTTCCGCTCCATGGAGGCGGCGGAGCGCGAGGCCCACTTTGCCCGCATGCGCGCCGGCCGGGTCGAGACCATCGAGACCGACGCCCTTCATCTCGACATCCTGCGCGACCTGCGGCGCATCAACGCCCATCTGGTCAGCGCCGCCGCAGAGCCGGTTCTCCAGCGCGAGGGCGAACTCCTGCCCTCCCGCCTCAGGTCGCCGGCGGACGCGGACCTCGACGAAGTCCCCGGCGATGAGGACCCGAGGCCGCCCGAGCCCACGGCAGACTTGCCATCAGCCGGCCCCACGCCACAGGCC
>DAIPYB010000545.1:0-2204 GCA_036782955.1 Pseudoxanthobacter sp.
CAAGGGCAAGACTCTGGGCGTCTGGTTCGGCGGCAACGAATATCCGTTCCTCGCATGGATGTCGAAGCTCGGCCTGAAGACCGATGGCTCGCCGGAGGGCGTCACGGTCATCAAGCAGGGCTTCAATGTCGATCCGCTGCTTCAGAAGCAGGCCGATTGCATTTCCACGATGAGCTACAACGAATACTGGCAGGTGATCGAGGCTGGCGTGAAGCCGGAGGACCTCGTCGTCTTCAAGTATGAGGACGAAGGCGTGGCCACGCTCGAGGATGGCCTCTACGTGATGGAAAAGAACCTCGGCGATCCCAAGTTCGTGAACAAGATGGCCCGCTTCGTGAAGGCCACCATGAAGGGCTGGGACTTCGCCCGCGAGCACCCGGACGAGGCGGCCGAGATCGTTCTGGAGAACGACGCCACCGGCGCGCAGACGGCCCAGCACCAGAAGACCATGGCGGCTGAAATCGCCAAGCTGCTCGATACCAAGAAGAACGGCGAACTGGACCCGGCCGATTTCGACCGCACCGTGACCATCCTGATGGCCGGCGGTTCCGATCCGGTCATCACCAAGAAGCCGGAAGGCGCATGGACCCACAAGGTCTATGACGCGATGAAGTAACCCTCCCTCCGGGTTGCAAGAACAAGGGGGGCGGCCGGCAAGGGCCGTCCCCTCGCACCGCAACACGTTTGCAGTGCAAAACGACAGAATACGAATTCCAGACGGATAACCCCTTTTCTAGACGGCAGAGAATAAATGGCAATCCTCATCCGGGGTGGCACGGTCGTGAACCATGACTGGTCGCGGCCCGCCGATGTGCTGATCGAAAACGGTGTCATCATGGCCGTCGGGGCCGGTCTCGAAGCGCCCTCCGGCGCCGAGATCATCGAGGCGGGCGGCGCCTACGTGCTGCCGGGCGGCATCGACCCGCACACCCACCTCGAATTCAGCTTCATGGGCACGGTATCGGCCGACGATTTTGAGTGGGGCACCAAGGCCGCGCTGTCCGGCGGCACCACCATGGTGATCGATTTCTGCATTCCCGGCGCCGGGCAGTCGATGCTTTCGGCCTATCAGGATTATCGCCGCAAGGGAGAGCGGGCGGCCTCCGACTATGGCTTCCACATGGGCGTGACGGGCTGGGACCGTGACACCTGGAACGACATGGCGACGGTCGTGAAGACCTACGGCATCAACACGTTCAAGCATTTCATGGCGTACAAGGGCGCCCTGATGGTGAACGACGAGGAGCTTTTCAACTCGTTCACCCGCTGCGCCCAGCTCGGCGCCATGCCGCTGGTTCACGCCGAGAACGGCGACGTGGTGTGGCAGCTCCAGCAGAAATATCTGGCGGCCGGCGTCACCGGGCCGGAAGGCCATGCCTATTCGCGCCCGCCGGAAGTGGAAGGCGAAGCCACCAACCGCGCGATCATGATCGCGGACATGGCGGGCGTGCCGCTCTATGTGGTCCACACCTCGTGCCGGCAGTCGCACGAGGCGATTGCGCGGGCGCGCGCCGCCGGCAAGCGGGTGTGGGGCGAGCCGCTGATCCAGCATCTCGTGCTCGACGACAGCGAATACCAGAACCGCGACTGGGACTATGCCGCCGCGCGCGTCATGTCGCCGCCGTTCCGGGGCAGGGAGCATCAGGCGAGCCTGTGGGCCGGCCTGCAATCGGGTTCGCTGCATGTGGTGGCAACCGATCACTGCGCCTTCTCCATCGCGCAGAAGCGCATGGGCAAGGCCGATTTCACGCAGATCCCCAACGGCACGGGCGGTATCGAAGACCGCCTGCCGGTGCTGTGGAGCGCCGGCGTCAACACCGGACGGCTGACGAAGGAGGAATTCGTCGCCGCGACCTCGGCCAACATCGCCCGCATCCTCAATCTCTACCCGAAGAAAGGCGCCGTGCTGCCCGGCTCCGACGCAGACCTGATCGTGTGGGATCCGGCGGCGACCAAGACGATTTCGGCGGCGACGCAGGTCAGCCGCATCGATTTCAACGTGTTCGAGGGCTATCAGGTCACCGGCCTGCCGGCGGTCGTCATCTCGCGCGGCAAGGTCGCGTGGATCGACAAGGACCTGCGCGCGGAGGCCGGAGACGGCGAGTACGTGCCGCGCCCGGCTTTCCCGGCAGTGCAGGTGGCGGATGCGAAGTGGCGCGAACTGACGGCGCCGAAGCCGGTTTCGCGGCTTGAAGTAACCCCGT
>DAIPYB010000546.1:0-2200 GCA_036782955.1 Pseudoxanthobacter sp.
AGGCCGAGATGTGCTTGCCCTTGTGCAGGTTCTCGCTGTTGACCAGCGTCAGGAACTCCGGGTTCGCCAGATAATAGTTCCAGGTGAATTCCACCAGTCGGATGAGGGCGGCTTCCGGGTCTGCGGCATCGAGGGAAAGTTTTCGTTCCGCGCTGCGGATATCGGCGTAGGCCTCCTCCAGCACGATGCGGAACAGGTCCTCCTTATTGCCGAAATAGTGGTAGATCATGCCTTTGTTGGCGCGCGCCTTCGCGGCGATGGTGTCTATGCGCGCACCGGCCAGTCCGCGGCGGGCGAACTCGTCCTTGGCCGCTTTCAGGATGCGCTTGCGGGTGGCATCGGGATTGCGGGTGCGGGTTTCCGAACCCGGCTCGGCTGTCTTGCGGCTGCGGGGTGCGCGTCGGATGGTGGCCTGCGGGCCGGCGTCGTCGATCTCGTCGGTCATGTCGGCCGTCATCGTGCTTCTCCTGTCTGTGGGGCCCGGAGTGCCTCCGTCGCGGCCTTGCCGCCGGCAGAGATTGCACTTGTGATCCAAGCCCTTAAAGCCTGTCACGGCAGCTCCGCCGGCACAAGACTTTTAACGAACCAGTTAATTCATTTCAGCGGCTTCCCGCAAGCACGGCAAAAAGCCGCGCGGCGGTGGCGGCATCCGCTGCAAGCTTTGGAACTGCCTCTTGTCAAGCAGTCCCGTCTCTGTTTATAACCAACTAGTCAGTTAATAAGGCGGGATTGAACCCCGCCGGTTTGCACCGCCCGCAGCCCGCGATCCGGGTGCCGGCCGGGGAGGAAAACCGATGAAGATTGTGGTGCCGGTCAAGCGCGTTGCCGATCCCAATGTGTCGGTGCGCGTGCGCGGCGACGGACTTGGCGTCGATCTCGGCCATGTGAAGATGGCGATGAACCCGTTCGACGAAATCGCGCTGGAAGCCGCGCTGCGCCTGCGTGAAGCCGGCCACGCGGCGGAGGTGATCGCCGTTTCCGTGGGGCCGAAGGCAGCGGAGGAAACGCTGCGCACGGCGCTGGCCATGGGCGCGGACCGCGCGGTTCTGGTGGAGGCGGATGGGCCGGTCGAGCCGCTGGCGGTAGCGCGCCTTCTGAAGGGTATCATCGATGCCGAGGGCGCCGCTCTGGCGTTGCTCGGCAAGCAGGCCACCGATGACGACTGCAACCAGACCGGACAGATGCTGGCCGCGCTGCTCGACTGGCCGCAGGCAACGTTTGCCTCGGAGATCGCCGTCCTTTCCGATGGCGGGCTTGAGGTGACGGGCGAGATCGACGGCGGGCTGGAGGTGGTTCGCCTCACGTTGCCGGCGGTGGTGACCGCCGACCTGCGTCTCGCCACGCCGCGTTATGCCAGCCTGCCGGCGATCATGAAGGCGCGGCGGAAGCCGCTGCAGACGGTCGTTGCCGGGGCACTCGGTGTCGATATCGCACGACAACTCGTGACGGTTTCGGTGCACGCGCCGGAGCCGCGCAAGGCGGGTGTGAAGGTGGCGAGCGCGGCGGAGCTGGTTGGCCGGCTGAAGGATGCGGGCCTCGTCGCCTGAGGGCGGCAGCGGGAGGAATGCGATATGACGACCCTTGTTATGGCCGAACATGATGACGGCCGGCTTTCGGAAGCGACCGCCCGCGCGGTCACGGCCGCGGTTGCGTTGGGCGCGCCGACGGATGTGCTGGTGGCGGGCGAGGGAATCGCGCCGGTTGCCGCTGCTGCGGCGGGCCTTGCCGGCGTGCGCCGGGTGCTAGCCATCGACAGCCCGGCCCTTGCCGGCGGTCTGGCGGAGGCCGTTGCAGCGCAGGTGCTGGCACTTGCCGGAAATTACGATGCCTTCGTCGCGGCAGCGACCACTCGCGGCAAGGCGACGATGCCGCGCGTCGCTGCCCGGCTGGGCGTAATGCAGGTTTCCGACGTGGTGGCAGTGATTGCGGCCGATATCTTCGAGCGTCCGGTCCATGCCGGCAGTGCGGTGGAAACGGTGCGCGCCACCGCGCCGAAGCGGGTGCTGACGGTGCGTGCAGCGGCCTTCGGCCCGGCCGGACCTGCCGCTGCCGTGCCGGTGGAGGCGGTGGCGGCCGCGCCTGCGCCGGAGCGGCAGGCGCGACTCGTGCGTCGCAGCATCGCCGCCGGCGAACGGCCGGATCTCGGTGCCGCGCGTGTCGTCGTCTCTGGCGGGCGCGGGCTGCAGTCGCCGGAGAATTT
>DAIPYB010000547.1:0-2196 GCA_036782955.1 Pseudoxanthobacter sp.
AGGGCTCTTAAGGAAAAAAATCATTCCGTGGGCTCAATATCGGCCGCCAGTGGGCGCATGGCGCGCGGAAAAAGGCCGGCATGGAAACGCAGAGAGCGCCGCTTTCCGTTTGGAGGAGGGCGGCGCTCTCTGTCTTGCACGGGACAGGATCGGCGGCGGTCAGCCCCGCAGGGCGGCAGCCTCGGCGGCAAGGGCGGTGATGGCTGCCCAGTCGCCTTTCGCCAGTGCTTCCTTCGGCGTCAGCCACGACCCGCCGACGCAGATGACATTCTTCAGCTTCAGATAGTCCTTCGCCTTGGCCGGTGTCACGCCGCCGGTCGGGCAGAAGCGGATATCGGGCAGCGGCGAGGCAAGCGCGCCGACATAAGCCGCGCCGCCGGAAGCTTCGGCGGGGAAGAACTTCTGGAACACATAGCCGCGCTCCAGCAGCAGCATGGATTCGGACGGCGAGCGCGATCCCGGCAGCAGCTTGACGGCGGCATCCTCGGCCGCATCGAGCAGCAGGGTCGTGGTGCCGGGCGATACGGCGAAACGGGCGCCGATACGGTCGCAGGCTTCAAGCTGGGCCGGCGTCAGGACCGTGCCGATGCCGATGATCGCCCCTTCCACTTCCTGCCCGATGATGCGCGCGGCTTCCAGCGCCAGTGGCGTGCGCAGCGTGATCTCCAGCGCCCGGATGCCGCCCGCCACCAGCGCGCGCGCCAGCGGCACGGCCGTCGCCAGATCGTCGATGATGAGCACCGGAACCACCGGCGCCAGTGTCAGAACGGATTCGAGGCTGGAATTGTTGGTCGCGGGAGGACGGGTCATGCGGCAAGTCCTGAGAAAATCGTGGCGCCCTTGTCGGCGGGGCCAACGCTGGCACGGAAAGGCAGAAACAGTTCGCGGCCGACACCGGCGGCGGAAAGAGACAGATCGGCGGTGGCAGGCTGCCGGGCCGCCCACTCCTTTTCGTCCACCAGAACGTCGAGCCGGCCGGCAACCGCATCGACGCGCACGATGTCGCCGTCGCGGATCAGGGCAATGGGGCCGCCGTCGCTGGCCTCCGGCGTGACATGGATGGCAGCCGGCACCTTGCCGGAGGCACCGGAAAGGCGGCCGTCGGTGACGAGCGCGACCTTCTGGCCGCGATCCTGCAGCACGCCCAGCGGCGGCATCAGCTTGTGCAGTTCGGGCATGCCATTGGCACGCGGGCCCTGGAAGCGCACCACGGCAACGAAATCGCCGGTCAGCGATCCGGCTCGGAAGGCCTTCTGCAGGTCTTCCTGACTGTGGAACACGCGCGCGGGCGCCTCGATGACATGGCGCTCCGGCGCCACCGCGGAGGTCTTGATCACCGCGTGGCCGATGGGGCCGTCCAGCACCCTCAGGCCTCCGGTCGGCAGGAAGGGCGTCGTCACCGGCCGCAGCACGCTTTCGTCGCCGCTCTTTTCCTCCGCCGGCTTCCAGCTGAGGCCACCCTCGGGCGCAAGCTGCGGCTCCTGTGCATAGGCATCCAGCCCGCTGCCCCAGACGGTGCGCACATCGCGGTGCAGGATGCCTTCGCTCATCAGCTCGCGCATCAGGAAGCCCATGCCGCCGGCTGCCTGGAAGTGGTTCACGTCCGCCTTGCCGTTGGGATAGATGCGGGTCAGCAGCGGCACAACTTCGGCGATGTCGGCGAAGTCTTCCCACGTCAGCGTAATGCCCGCCGCTGCCGCCATGGCGATGAGGTGGATGGTGTGGTTGGTCGAGCCACCGGTGGCGTGCAGGCCGACGACGCCGTTCACCACCACCTTTTCGTCGAACAGGCGGCCGATGGGGGTGAACTCGTTGCCTTGCGCGGTCAGGGCCAGCGCGCGCCGGGTGGCGGCGCGGGTCAGTTCATCGCGCAGTGGCGTGTCCGGGTTCACGAACGAGGCACCCGGCAGGTGCAGCCCCATGATCTCCATCAGCATCTGGTTGGAGTTGGCGGTGCCGTAGAACGTGCAGGTGCCCGGGCTGTGATAGGACTGCGCCTCGGCCTCCAGCAGGGCGGCACGGTCTACCTTGCCCTCGGCAAAAAGCTGGCGGATGCGCGACTTCTCGTCATTGGGCAGGCCCGAGGTCATCGGGCCGGAAGGCACGAACACCGCCGGCAGGTGGCCGAACGACAGTGCGCCGATGACGAGGCCAGGCACGATCTTGTCGCAGATGCCGAGATAGACGGCGGCATCG
>DAIPYB010000548.1:0-2190 GCA_036782955.1 Pseudoxanthobacter sp.
CCACATCGCCCCGGCAAAATCGGTGTTCGAGGGCGCCCGGCAGGTCGGTGGCGAGGTGCGCTTCGTGGTGGCCGGCTCCGGCCACATCGCTGGCGTCTGCAACCCGCCGGCACTCGGCAAGTACCAGTACTGGACGGATGGCCCGCCCGAAGGCGCGTTCGAGGACTGGCTCGCCCGCGCCAAGGAAACGCCTGGCTCGTGGTGGCCGGACTGGGACGGCTGGCTGAAAACCCACGACCCCGAGACCGTGCCGGCGCGCATTCCCGGCGAGCGCGTCCCGGTCATCGAGGACGCCCCCGGCCGCTACGTTCGGGAACAGGGGGCCTGAGACCGAGACACCCCGGATGCCGTCGGGCATCCGGGGTGTCATTTATCCGGTCAGAGCAGCCGCAGCGCATCAGGTGCGGTCGTCGCGCACGCACTCCACGTCGAGGAACGCCGTACCGTCATCGAGCGCATTGAAGCCCATCACGATGGCCTTGTTGCGCAGATGCTCCGTCGAGCCGTCGTTCATCGGCAGCGCGCCGCACTCGCCCATCAGTTCGCTGATGAGGCGTACCAGCGCGGCATTGGCCGCCTCCGGCGGACTGGCCCGCTCGATCGTGCCTTCGAGCACGTTGATGCGGTCGCCGGGCCGGGCAAACGACAGGCGAATGCCGCGGGCCACGAAGCTGTCGCTCTGCAACAACAGATTGGCATGGTCGATCTGCACCAGCACCACGCCGTGGCGACCCAGTACCTCGATTGGCCCGTTATCGCCCGGCGCAACGATCAGCGTGTCTTCGCAGATACCGAAGCCATACCGCACCCCCTCCTCCGCGCAGGCCACGATCAGGCGGCCGAGGCGGCGCGAGGAGAACAGGTTCTGGTCCACGATACCGGGACCGAACAGGCCGACACCTTCCTGAAGCACCAGCCCGCCGTGACCGGTATCGGACGAAACGCCGTAGCGGAACGCCTCATAGGACGAGCCGCCGGCGATCATGAAACCGGACAGCGCGGATGCCGCCCCCGAAGGTGCGATGACGGTGGCACCGGCGGCATGAGCGCGCGCGATCGCCAGCAGAACCGCCGTCTCCTCACCCCGGTGCAGCAGGGTTTCGACAAGGCGAATCTGATTGCCGCCGGTAATGAAAATCGTCTTCAGCGAAGCGATCTGCTCGACGATGTCCTTCTCGCGGCTGATGCGCTCCACATTGTCGATGGTCACGCCGAAATCGATTGCCTCCACCCCGAGGGCGCGGAAGGCATCGATGTGGGTGGCGGCGGCAACATGCGGCTCAGCCGAGGCGGCGGCGATGATGCCGACCGGACCGCTCACATGGCGCAACACCTCCGCCATCAGCACCGGATCGCCCTGCAGCGGCGAAGACCCCAGCAGCATCAGGCGCGATTGCGGCCCCGGCTTCACGCCATAATCGCGCGCAAGCTTGGTGGCCCGGCTCGCCAGACGCGCGGCGCTGAGGCGCTCGCTCATCACGGTGACGCGGAAGTTCAGCGCCGTCATCCGCAGGCCGGATTCCTGAATGGCGATCAGGCCGCGGGAAACGCCGCGCACCCGCTCCAGTTCCACGGTCACGGCCATGCCGGTCTTCGGCTCGACGGCCGTCGCCCGGTCGGTGGAATAGGTCAGTGCATCGCCCAGCACGAGGCGGGCGAGCAGGTCATAGAGCGTATAGGCACCGAACACGTTACGCTGCGAACGGGCCGGCGCGCGATAGGCGACCTCGCTCAGCCGGACGCGCCGCTTCGTCGCCCCCGGCATCGGCCGCATCCGCAACAGGTCGATGGAATCGCCATCGTCGAGATAGCTGAAACCGATGTTCTCGAAGGTACGGCCGCGCGGATCGATGAGCGCATCGCTCATATCCACGACGAACACGCCATATTCGCCGATCACGCGGGCGCGATGGCCTTCGACGAACAGGGCGGTGTTCTCGTCGATGCCGAAGCCGCGCTGGACGCCGCTGTTTGCCATCGCCACGATGAGCCGGCCAAGCCGGCCCCGCTTGATGAAATGCTGGTCGACCACACCCCAGGTGAAGAAGCCAAGCCCTTCGCCGATCAGCATGCCCGGCTTTTCCGGGTCCTCGGTCACGCCGAACACCGTGGCGTCCAGCGAGGTGCCACCGACGATCATGGTGCGCGACATCATCGCGGCGCCGGCCGAGGAGCCGTCGACGAGGCCGC
>DAIPYB010000549.1:0-2187 GCA_036782955.1 Pseudoxanthobacter sp.
TCGGCCAGATGGGTGATCTGGTGCGCGTGCGCGATGGTTTCGCCCGCAACTTCCTCCTGCCGCAGGCCAAGGCGCTGCGCGCCACCGAGGCTAACCGCAAGCGCTTCGAGCGCGACCGCGCGTTCCTCGAAGCCCGCAACCTCGAGCGCCGCAGCGAGGCGGAGGTTGTTGCCGAGAAGCTCAACGGCCAGTCTTTCATCATCATCCGCCAGGCGGGTGAAACCGGCCAGCTCTACGGCTCCGTCAGCACCCGCGACATCGCGGAGCTGGTGAGCGCCGGCGGCTTCGGCGTTGCCCGCACGCAGGTCGTGCTGAACCACCCGATCAAGACGATCGGCGTTCAGTCGGTCGAAGTGGCCCTGCACCCGGAAGTGCATGCCACCATCAGCGTGAACGTTGCCCGTTCGGCTGACGAGGCCGAGCGTCAGGCCCGCGGTGAAGACCTCACCACCTTCGAAAACGAATACGAGTTCGAAGTGGAAGAAGAGGATGCCGAGGCCGAGGAAGGCGCCGAGGACGAAGCTCAGGCCTGAGCCCTCCCCCCATTCCGGGTGCGGCCTTCCGGTCGCATCCGTTCACATTTGTGACAAGGGCGTGGCTTTTTTGAGCCATGCCCTTTGTTTTTGCGCGCACACCTCTTGAGCGCAGCTGCGAAAGGGATACCATCGTCATTCCCCGATAACCCGACGCCCCGGTTCCGGCGGGCGCCTCGGAGAGTGCCCATGAATCGTTTTCTGCAAGGCTACCTCGCGCGCTTCCTGCGTGTCGGAAATCTTGAGATGGTCGATCCGGCGGGGCGAACATTCCGCTTCGGAGACGGCACAGGTCCGCTTGTCCGGGCCCGGATCAAGGACACCGCGACGGAGTGGCGGTTGGCCCTGAATGCTGAGTTCGAGCTCGGCGAGGCTTTCATGGACGGCCGCGTGGATTTCGAGGCTGGCCGTATCTACGATTTCCTTAATCTCGTGCTCAGCAATACGCCGAGTACGATGCCGACGAAATGGGCCAGAATGGTCTATCGCTGGCGCGTCCTGACGCGACGCTTGCGCCAGCATAATCACACCCGCGCATCGCGACGCAATGTTGCCCATCACTACGATCTCGATGCCCGGCTTTATCGCCTGTTCCTTGATTCTGACCGGCAATATTCGTGCGCTTATTTTGAAACGCCGGACAGCACGCTGGAGCAGGCCCAGCTTGCCAAGAAGCGCCATCTCGCCGCCAAGCTGCTGCTGCAGCCGGATCACAAGCTTCTCGATATCGGCTGTGGCTGGGGCGGACTGGGCCTCTATCTCGCATCCGTCGGCGAGGCGGATGTGACCGGCGTCACCCTTTCGGAGGAACAGCACGGTATCGCCAACGAGCGGGCGCGCGAGCGCGGGCTTTCCGATCGGGCGCGCTTCCGGCTGACCGACTATCGCGCCCTCGATACCCGGTTCGACAGAATCGTTTCGGTCGGCATGTTCGAGCATGTGGGCGTCGGCCACTTCGATGAGTTCTTCGCCAAGGTCGCCGAACTGCTGGAGCCGGACGGCGTCATGGTGTTGCATTCCATCGGCCGGTTCGACGGACCGGGCGACACCAATGCGTGGATACAAAAATACATCTTCCCCGGCGGTTACATTCCGGCGCTGTCGGAAGTTCTGCCGGCTATCGAGCGCGCCGGCCTGAAGGTGACGGACATCGAAATCCTGCGCCTCCACTATGCCGAAACGCTGAAGGCGTGGCGCGAGCGCTTTCTCGCCCACCGCGAGGAGGCGAAGGCACTTTACGACGAGCGGTTCTGCCGCATGTGGGAATTTTATCTCGCCGGATCGGAAACCGCCTTCCGCCATCAGGACATGATGAACTTCCAGATCCAGCTCACCCGCAGCCAGCATGCCGTTCCGCTGACGCGCGACTATATGTTCAAGGCGGAAGCGGATTTGCGGGCCCGCGAGGGCGATTATCTGCGCCCTCACCTGCGCCTTGCCGGGGAATAGACCCGACGGCTCTGGTCGGAAAGATACTGTCCGGCGGGCTCAAGGGCCCGCTAAAAGGGGCGGGACCGACATGGTCCGGCCCCTTTTCTTATCGTCTGACCAGAAGGAGTTTAGGATTTATTTCCTTTTCAACGTTTGCTGCCTATGGCAGAATTCCTTGCGTGAGACAACGCATGGATGATGACGATGTTCAGGGAAGACACCC
>DAIPYB010000550.1:0-2179 GCA_036782955.1 Pseudoxanthobacter sp.
CGGTATCCACCGGCCGGCCCGGCCCCACCATCAGCCCCCACCAGCCCGGCTTGCCCGTGACCGGGCTGCTGGAAGCGACATGCTGGTCGCCGGTGAGCGCGTGGCAGATGAGAATGGCGTTCGACTTGTCGGCGTTGAGCGTGCCGTAGGTCTGGTAGGCGATCTGCCATGGGGCGAGGGCAACACCGGCCGCCATCTGCAGCGGCTCGTCCGGACCGAAGCGGGCGACGAGGCTCGACGGCGTGTCGGCCTCGCGCTCGTGGGGAAGCGCCGTGTCGGGAAGCACGGTTCCGTCGGTCTGGCTCGCGGTGATGTTCAGGTTCATTGCCGGCTGTCTTCCTGCCGCGGCGGATGCGGCCAACGGGTTTTCGCGTCCGAAAAGCGGAAAGCGGTGCGCCACGGGCGCCTTCCGTCGCTGCCGGCCGGGCGCCGGAGGCAGCCGGGGCCGGACCTGATCGGGTAGGAGCGCAACCCGCCGCTGTCAATGTTTTCTTTGCTTTCGCAGCCGGCGTTGCCTATTGCTTTGGCCCGGCGGCGGGCGAAAAGCGCCCCGCGCCGGCAGCGCGGCCCCGACGGACCGCCGGCCGGGCCGGGCGTGCCGCCCGCTGCCGTTCGCGTCGCTTTCATTCGAGTCTCAAGTCGTCATGACCAGCATCACCCGCCCCGAAGGCCCCTGCCCCAAGCCCGGCATCAGCGCCATTGCGCCCTATCAGCCCGGCAAGTCGTCCACGGGGTCCGGCGGGCGGGTCTATAAGCTGTCATCCAACGAGAACCCGCTCGGCGCCGCGCCGGCGGCCGTGGCCGCGGCGCGGGACGCCATCGGCGGCGGCATTGAGTTCTATCCCGCGCCCGGCGCGCCGCAGCTGCGGGACGCCATTGCCCGCCGCTACGGGCTGGATGAGAGCCGCATCGTCTGCTCATCCGGCTCCGACGAACTGATCGCGCTGCTGTGCAACGGCTATCTCGCCCCCGGCGATGAGATGGTGCAGACCGAGCACGGCTTCAACATCTATGCGATCCAGACGCTGGCCGCCGGCGGCACGCCGGTATTTGCCCGCGAAACCGATCTCACCGCCGATGTCGACGCGATTCTGGCGGCGGTGACCGGCCGCACCCGGCTCGTCTTCATCGCCAATCCCAACAACCCGACCGGCACCTACATTTCCGCCAGCGAGATGAAGCGGCTGGCGGAATCGCTGCCGCGCAACGTGCTGCTCGTCATCGATGCCGCCTATGCCGAATATGTGCGGGCGGGCGATTATTCCTCCGGCGTGGAACTGGCCGCCACCATGGACAACGTGGTGATGACGCGCACGTTCTCCAAGATTCACGGGCTGGCGGGGCTGCGCATCGGCTGGCTCTACGGGCCGGCCGCGGTGGTCGACACCATCAACCGCATCCGCGGGCCGTTCAACCTTTCCACCCCGGCAATCGCCGCCGGCGTGGCGGCCATGGAAGACCCCGCCCACGAGGCCGCCTCCGTCGCCCACAACGAAACGTGGCTGCCGCGCACCGTGCAGGCGCTGGAGGCCCTCGGGCTGGCGGTGACGCCGAGCGCCGGCAATTTCGTGCTGGTGCATTTTCCCGACGAGGACGGCCGGCGCGCGCCCGACGCCGACAAGGCGCTGCAGGCGGCGGGTATCCTCGCCCGGCGCATGGAGAGCTACCGGTTGCCGAACGCCCTGCGCATCACCATCGGTTCGCCCGAGGCGATGGAACTGACCTTCGCCACGCTCGCGCGTTTCCTCGGCCGCACCTGACGGCCTCTCGTTTCCGGGGCTCGCGCGGTTGCGGGCCGGTTTTGCCGGCCCCCGCCCGAAGTCCCCTGTCAAGGATCAGACCCGTGGTCTCCGCTTCCGATCCGGCTGCCGCGCCGGCCCTTTTCGACCGCATCGCCATCATCGGCATCGGCCTCATCGGCTCGTCGCTGTCGCGCGCCGCCCTTGCCCGCGGCCTCGCCCGCGAAGTGGCGCTGGCCGACAGCAACCCGGCGGTGGTGGCCCGCGCCGAAGACCTTGCCATCGGCACCGAATATCACGTCGATGCCGCGGCGGCGGCCCGGGGCGCCGATCTCGTCATCTCCTGCGTGCCGGTGGGTGCGTGCGGCAGCGTGGCGGAGGCCATCGCCCCCGTGCTCCGGCCCGGCGCCATCGTTTCCGATGTCGGCTCGGTCAAGGGC
>DAIPYB010000551.1:0-2178 GCA_036782955.1 Pseudoxanthobacter sp.
CCGGTCCGTTTCGTTCCGGCCGCGTCAAGGTGTGAGCGAGGTACGATGCCGGCCGCGGAATGTCAAGCAGCCTCGCCGCCCGCAACCCCAGCCGGCGAAGCAATCCGCAGGATTCCGGCATGGAACATGCTGCAATCACTGTGGATAACCGGTCTTTCCCACACCGGCTCACGGTCCGACCCAGAACTGGATTCGTCAAAAGAAAAGGCCGGCACGAAGCCGGCCTGCGATCGGCAGCGGAAAAACAAAGCCCGGCCGGATTTATGCGACGCAATGGCACAGCGCGAGGCACCGCGAACCGCCCCCGCAACCGGCAGGACCGGCCCGGACCATGCGCCCATGGCCCGACGCGAATATCACTGCTGCGGCCGGAAAACCCCGGTGACGGGATCGCGCACCAGAGTGATGCCGGCGTGAACGCGGGACTCCGCCTGCGTGCTGCGGCGGGCGGCGGCCACGCGCTCCTCCACGCGGGTCATCTCGCGGCGCACCAGCTTCCAGCCCACCACGGTGGCGGCAACGGCCGCCAGAATGAACAGTTGCGGCATTTCTCTCTCCTTCCGCCTGTGGCCCGCCCGGCCCTGTCGCAGGCGGTCCGGGTTTTCGTCCTAAAGTCCGAAGCGTGCCCACCGCGCCCGCTCTTCGGCGGCGCTGATCAGGGCCTGCGTCGCGGCAGCACCTGCTGCGCCCGCCGCCAGCCCGCCCGCTGCCCGCCGCCACGGCCAGCGCCGGGCACCGCCCACCAGAACCGGCTCGACATCGTCGCCGTAGCGGCGGCGAAGTTCGGCACGCAGATCGCCAAGGCGGTCCACCAGGCCGAGCTTCTCGCCCCCGGCCCCGGTCCAGAACAGGCCTGAGAAAAGATCGGGCTCATCCGTGGCAAGATTAGGACGCCGCGCCCGCACCAGAGCCTCGAATCCGGCATGAATCTCCGCCTGCAAGGCTTCGAGATGGTGGATATCGGCGGGATTCTCCGGGCGGAAAGGATCGAGAATGGCCTTGCGGGTGCCAGCGGTGTGCACCCGCCGCTCCACGCCCAGCTTCTCCAGGAGCCCGACGAAACCGAACCCCTGCGACACGACGCCGATGGAGCCGACGATGGATGCGGCATCGGCAATGATCTCATCGGCCGCGACCGCGATCATATAGCCCCCGGAGGCCGCCACATCCTCCACGAAGGCCAGAACCGTCCGGCCCTTCTCCTCCGCCAGCGCGCGGATGCGGCGGTGAATGAGATGCGACTGAACCGGAGAACCGCCGGGCGAGTTGATGACAATCGCCACGCAGGGCGCGTTCTTCATGGCAAATGCGCGCTCCAGCGCCGGCGCGGTACTCGCCAGCGTCACCCCCGGCCGGAGCGGCGCATCGATGCCGATGGCACCGGAAATCCGCACCACCGGCACGACGGGCGCTACCTTGCCGAGGCGGCCGGGAAGAAAACGACGGACTGAACTGAACACCGGCCTTGCTCCTGCTGCTGGCAACCGCGCCGCGCCCCTTTCAGCCGGGAACGGCAGAACGCACGACGGCGGCGAACCGCCCGGTCCGCCGCCGCCTGCCGCCCCAAAGGGCGGACAACGCACGAAAGAGATAGGAAGCAGCAGGCGCCGCCGCCAGCGGCCGCGCCGCTTTGTCAGTGATAGCTCTGGCCCGGCAGAACCTTGCCTCGGAAGGTCCAGTACACGAACGCCGTATAGGCCAGCACCAGCGGCAGCAGTGCCACGGCGCCGATGAGCATGAACATCTGGCTGTCGGGCGAGGCGGAGGCCTGCCACACGTCCAGCGTCGGCGGCACGAGATAGGGGAAGGTGGAAATCCCGAGCCCCGCGAAGCAAAGCAGGAACAGCGCCAGCACGCAGACGAAAGTGCGCAGCCCCTTGTCCCGCTCAATGGCGCCGAACGCGATCCACGCGATCAGCAGGGTCAGCAGCGGCACCGGCCACAGATACCAGATCATCGGCACGGAGAACCACCGCGCCCCGATCCACGGCATGGCAAGCGGCGTCCACAGGCTGATGGCAGCGATGAACACGATAAGCGCGCCGAACAGCGGCCGTGCCAGACGGCGGGCGGTGTCGTGAACCGGCCCCTCGGTCTTCACCATCAGCCAGCCGGCGCCGAGCAGGGCATAGCCCGCCACCACGCCCAGACCGCACAGGAAGGCGAACGGACGCACGG
>DAIPYB010000552.1:0-2175 GCA_036782955.1 Pseudoxanthobacter sp.
CGCATCCTTCGTGGCGCTGGCGGGAGCCCTTGAGGCCGAATATCAGGACTACACGTCCGACAAGACGCTGGCCAAGGCGCTGTCCATGCGTCACGATATCCAGCGTATTCACCAATTGATGGATCTGAGCACGCTGCCGCCGGCAACCCGTCTCAAGGCGGGCAACGCCGCGCTTGGCTATATGCTCGATATTCTGGCCCGCCTGCCGCCGATCAATCCTGCCACGATCCCCGGCGCCGACGGCACTGATCCCGCCAAGCTGCCGCCACGCTGGACCGTTCCCGGCACCGATATCCGCATTGCCCGCGTCACGGGCGGACCGCGCACCGGCGAATATCTCTTCACCAGTGACAGCATTGCCGCTCTGCCGGAAATCTACGATCAGATCATCCGCAACCCGCCCCTGCGCCCGACGCTCTATCCCTCCTTTTATCAGGAGCAGATCAACATCACCGGTCCGCTGTTCTCAAGCGGATGGACGAAATCCCTGCCACCGGCGCTGAGAAGGCCGATACTGGATACCCCGCTGTGGAAGATCCTCACGGCGGCATGCGCCTTCGTCCTCATCGTCATCGCCACTTTTTTCTGGGCGCGCCTTGCAAACCGACTGGCGGGCAGCCATGACGATGCGCCCGTCCGCCGGCTGTGGTGGCGGCTGACGACACCGCTTGTGCTTCTTCTGCTGCTGGCCGCCGGCTTCATGCTGACCGACCAGATCTATCTCGCCGGCACCTTCGCCGCCATCGAGAGCGTGGTCGCTGCCGCAATCGCCTATTCCGTGCTGGCGTGGGCGGCATGGATCGGCTGTTTCTTTCTGGTCGAGGCCATCATCGCTTCGCCGAAAATCCCCGACAACAGCTACGACGCCCACCTCCTGCGGCTGGCGGCGCGCGTGGCGGCACTGCTTTCAGCCGGCACCATTCTGGTTTTTGGCGCCAACGACATCGGCATCCCCGCGCTGGGCCTCGTCGCCGGCCTTGGCGTCGGCGGCTTCGCGCTGGCTCTGGCTTCGCAATCGACCATCGAGAACCTGTTCGGCGGCCTGTCGATTTTCGCCGACCGCCCCTTCCGCATCGGCGATTCCATTACCTACGGTGCCGGCGCCGGCACCGTGGAGATGATCGGCCCGCGCTCCAGCCGCATCCGGGCGGCAGACGGCGCACTGATTACGGTGCCGAACAGCGATCTGGCCAAGATGCACATCACCAATTTCTCGATGCGCAACCGCTGCCTGTTCCTGCAAACTCTCTCCCTGCGCTCCGACACGCCGCCGGAACAACTCCGCAGCCTGCTGCAAAGGCTGCGCGCGCTCATCGCCACCGAGCCGCTGGTCGAAACCGGCCCGGGCTGGCCGCGTATTACCGTGACCGGGATCAGCAACAATGCCGTCGCCGTCGAGGTGCGGGCCCACGTCATGACATCCGACTACAATGTCTTCGTGGAAATTCAGGAGCGACTGATCTTCGATGTCCTCGACATCGTGGATACCCTCGGCATCGAGCAAGCCGTGACCGTTCCGGTCGCCAAATCCTGAGGCAGCAGCGGCGAGACCAACCTCGCCACGCCTCCGCACAGAACCCGACGATGGCAGGATTTGAATATTGCCGGCAATATTCAAATTATGGTATTGATATCGCACTGAAATCTGCACTCCTGTCTTGGCTTCGTTTCCGTTTCAGCTTGCCAGTCGAAGCAGACAACGAGACCGCACTGCAGAGATATTAAGGCGTTCTCCGAGTTTGCTCTCTCGCCGAAGCAGCGCAATTCCGTGCGAAACGACACTTAAAATTGCCTCAATAGCATTTCAGCCTGAATAAAAATCACCATAAGGCGCACCAGACGCCACGAAACGACAACGGGAAACGCCGGAAGGACTGAACCGATGACAATCGAAGGTGCACTGCTGATCGGCCGCACCGCGCGATACGGCACAGCCGGAAGCCTGCACGCAACGGAGGCTGCGACCGGGGCGCGGCTCGAACCCTCCTTCGGTGGCGCGACGGCGGCGGATCTGGATGAGGCCTGCGCGCTTGCCGCCGCTGCATTCGATGAATACCGCACCGCGGCCCCGGAAGTCCGGGCGCGGTTCCTTGAAGCCATCGCTGACGAGATTATCGCCGTCGGCGACGATCTGATCGTACGCGCCATGGCTGAAACCGGCCTGCCGCGTGGCCG
>DAIPYB010000553.1:0-2172 GCA_036782955.1 Pseudoxanthobacter sp.
AATAGAGACCGGAGGCGATGGCCAGACCGAGCAGCGTTATCAGCGCAATGGTCTTCCACTGCCTTTGCAGGAACAGGACAATGATGCGGGGATCGAACTTCAGCGGGTCCCCGGCGGGGATTTCGGTTGCTTCAGGCAGATTCGTGTGGGCACCGCCAACCGGATACTGCATCAGATGTCCTTACGTCCCCACGATCAATTCACGGCTGCGGCATCGCAATCGTCGTTGGCATCGCAATCGTCGTTCACGCCCGCAAACCCCGAGCGGACATGAACCTTGCCAGCCATGCCGGGCCTGCAAGCCCGGCCTGCCGATGCACGCACTGAAACCACTTGCGCGCTTTCACCCGGGCGAACGCGTAATGCCGGGATGAAAACCATCAAAAAATAGAACAAGAAACAAAAACTGACTTCCAGTCCACACAAACCAGACCGGATCGAATATCTTAGCGCAAAAGCAAATTAAACAGACGCGCGACAAAGACCTCTTAGGCCTCATCACACTCCGATCACGCACTTACATTTACCATCAACGGGATTCAGGTGCAATTATGGCCCGGCCGCCACGGCGGCCGGAGCCCGGCATTCAGCCTCAGTCCCACCACCACTGGCTGCCCTCGGTCACGCCACGGGCAATGTCTTCCTGCGATTGTTCGGCCAGGAAGTGGGTCAGCCACTCGTCGTTCAGCCCGCGCGCATGGGCGGCAAGGGTCCACCGGGTTGCCTCGCCGGCATCCGCCGGCAGCCCGCGCCCCACGGCATAGAGCCGGGCAAGGCGCACCATTGCCACCGGGTTGCCGCCATCGGCCGCCTTGCGGAACCAGATCGCCGCCTCGCGCGGATCGGGATCGAGGCCCTTGCCGTTATAGAGCCGGATCGCATACTCGACCTGCGCATCGACATGGCCGTTGCGCGCCGCCCGGCCGAACCAGAACGAGGCAAGCCCGTCGTTCTGCGGCCGGCCGCGGCCGCTGTCGTACATTACCGCAACGGCATATTGGGCATCGGCATTGCCGACGTCCGCCGCCTCGGAGAACAGGTCGCCCGCGCGGTTCAGGTCGTGGGGGCGTACCTTGCCCTCCACATAGAGAACGCCGAGATTGTAGGCGGCCTCGGCGTGGCCCCGCGCCGCCGCCTTTTCAAACAGGTCGGCCGCACGCGCGCGGTTCTGCTGCGGCCCCTTGGCCAGCAGCGCCAGCCCCAGCATGTACTGCCCCTCGCGCGAGCCGGCGCCGGCCGCCAGTTCATACCAGCCGATCGCCTTGGCACGATCCGCCTTCACGCCGTAGCCGTTCTCATACATCAGCCCAAGCAGCACCTGCGCGGCGACATCGCCGGCCGCCGCCGCATGGGTGGCGATGCCGAAGGCCTGCAGGTAGCGACCATCGGCAAAGAGGGCATAGAGCGGATCGGGATCGGGCGACGGCAACACCGTGTCGGCCGGGCCCGCGCCGTCCGTGACGGCAGCCGCCCCACCGCCCGACGGCGAGGGATGCGCCGGCGGCATCGCGGCCACGACCACCTGCTTCGCATCCGCCGGCCCGGCAGCCGCCGCGTCCCCGGCCGCGTCATCGTCGCCGCTCGTCAGCCGGCTTTTGCCAAGCTGCGCGCCCTTGAGCGGCTTCGGCGCCGCCTTGAGCAGATCCCCGTCCTTGCCGTTACCGGAAAGGGCCTCGAAGCTGCTGAAATCGGGCTTGTCCTCCGGCGCCGGCACGACACTCGGCAACGGGCGGGAGCGCGCCGGATAGGTCTGCGCGCCCGGCGCCTCGGGCGTGGCACTGGCCACCTCGCGCGGCGCGGAAGCCTCCGGTGCCGGCACCGTGGTCGGCCGCAATTCCGCGTCGGCCGCGGCCTCCGCCGGTGGTGCAACGGGCGCCGCCGTCTCCGCCTGAGCAGGCGGAGCGACGGAAGCAGAGGCCGGTGCGGCAACATCCCCGGCCGCCGGGGTGGCGGGCGAACCGGCTTTGTCGGCCGGCGCGGCGGCCTGCACGCCCGGCCCGGCGGAACCGGCCTCGGCGGAGGCAGTCTCAGTCGTGGCAGCAATCGCGGGGGCCTTCGGCGCCGGAGCGGAGGCAGTCTCCGCCGGCAGCGCCGTTTCAGGCGCACCAGTCGCCGGGGGCGTCTTGTCCTGCGTCGCGCTCTCCGCACCCCCGCCATCGGCACCGGAAACCG
>DAIPYB010000554.1:0-2164 GCA_036782955.1 Pseudoxanthobacter sp.
TGGAAACAAAATGCACCGCCGGCCCGTCGCCGCGATAGGGCGAGAGCGCCAGCGCCACCATGGCCGGGCCGAGATCGGAACCGCCGATGCCGATATTGACCACATCGGTGATGCGCCGGCCGGTTGCGCCGCGAATGGCGCCCGAGCGCACGCCTTCGGCAAACGTGCGCATGCGCGCCAGCACGGCGTTGACCTCGGGCATCACGTCGTGGCCATCGACTTTGATGGGCCGGTTGGAGCGGTTGCGCAGCGCGATGTGCAACACTGAGCGGTTCTCTGTGAAATTGATCGCCTCGCCGGCGAACATGCGGTCGCGCAGGCCCTCTACATCCGCCGCCCGCGCCAGTTCCGCCAGCAGCGCCATGGTCTCGGCCGTGACGCGGTTCTTGGAATAATCCACCAGCAAATCGTCGAGCGACGCGGAGAACGCGGCGAAACGGTCGGGATCGGCGCTGAACAGATCACGCAGGTGAACGCCGTCGAAGGCCGCACGATGGGCCTTGAGACGGGCAAAGGCAGCGGCAACGGCGTCGGACATGGAAGGCTCCGGCATGAAAGGCATCAGGCGCACCGGGCGCGGCAAGCCTGCCCGGCGGCAAAGGCGGGCGCGCCCGGTGGCGGAGGGATCAGGCCTCCGGCGCGGCGACCGGGGGGCGCATGCCGGCCTCGCGCCGCTCCTCCCGTCGCTTCAGCCAGCCGAGCAGAACAAGGCCGGGCAGCGCCAGAAAGGTCGCGATCACATAGTACCAGACCCACCCGACAGAGGCGACGACGAACCCGGCGGGTGCGGCAAGAGTGACACGCGCCATCCCTTCCAGCGAGGTCAGCAGCGCATATTGCGTGGCCGTATAGGCCCGGTTGGAACAGAGCTTGGCGAGATAGGCCACCATCACCGTGCCGCCGATGCCGGTGGCGAAATTTTCCAGCGCCACGGTGCCGCACAGCGTGGAAGCCGCCACCAGCCCCTTGAAGCCGTGCGCGGAGATTGCATCCAGCGTGATCTTCGGCACGCCGTCCGGGCCGGCCACGCCAATGGCCGCAGTCAGGCCCGGCAGGTCCAGCGCCGGCCAGATGAAGATGATGTTCGTGGCCATCTGGCCAATGGTTGCAATCCACAGTGCGCGCAGGACGCCGAGCCGGTTGGCCAGAACGCCGCCGACGAACGCCCCCAGAATCACCGAGAAGAAGCCGAACGGCCATTGCAGCGCGGCATAGGTTGCCTTCTCGAACCCCATGGTCAGGAAGAAATAGGTCCTGAGTTCCGTGGTAAAAGCGTCGCCCAGCTTGAACAGCAGCACGAACAGCAGGATCTGCGCCCACGCATCTTTCTTCACGAAATCGCGGAACGGATCGATCACCGCCGAGCGGAACCGGCCGGGCACGGGCTTGGTAAAGCGCGTGGCCTCGCTCTCCCAGTCCTCGCGGATCAGCAGCGTGCCGATCACGCCGACGATGACGAGGCCGGCCATCACCAGAAAGCCGGTGTGCCATGCCGCGGTCTTCTCCATGCCGGATGCTTCCAGCGCGGAAACGATGGAGACCGCGCCGGCAAAGGAAACCAGCATCGCCACCCGGTAGGCGGTGAGAAAGTTCGCGGTGCCGGCGGCTTGCTCGCGCTCTTCCAGCGCCTCGATGCGCAGCGCATCGACGGCAATGTCCTGCGTGGCGGAGAGAAATGCCACCACCACCGCCACCGCCGCCACGGACCAGCGGTCCACCATGGGGTCGACCAGCGTGAGGCAGGAGATCGCCGCCATCAGCGCGATCTGGATGGTCAGCAGCCACGCCCGGCGATGGCCGATGAGGCGTGACAGGCCTGGAATGGCGAACCCGTCGATGAAGGGCGACCAGACGAATTTCCAGCCATAGGCAATGGCCACCAGACCGAACAGGCCGATGGTCTCAACCCCGACGCCGCTCTCCGTCAGCCACGCCTGCAGGGTGGAGCTGGTAAGCTGGAACGGCAGGCCGGAGGAGAAGCCGAGCAGCAGCATGACCGCCACGCGGCGGCGGCCATAGACCGCAAACAACCGCGCAAGGCGCCCTTCGGGCAGGGTCATCGTCTGGGGGGAAGGATCGGTGGCGCTCACCCGGCACTCTCCTGGCTTGGCGCGGTGATGACCGGTCGCCGCGCAGGCCCGCGCGGCAACCGGCAAAGTTACGC
>DAIPYB010000555.1:0-2150 GCA_036782955.1 Pseudoxanthobacter sp.
TGTCCGGCCGTGTTTCTTTCAAGCGCCGGCCTGATCGAGCGCGACCGCCTTGATGAGCGCGAAAACCGGCGTGCCCGGCATGAGCGCGAGACTGCGGCACGAACGCCGGGTGATGCGCGCCTGTACCCTGACCGCGCCGCAGCGCACGCCGACATCCATGCCGTCGGCTTCCTCCGCGATGGTTTCCACGAGGCCCGGCACCATGTTGAGGGCGCTGATGCCTTCCGGCCGGAACAGCGCCAGCGTGACTTCGCGCGCCGGAATGAAAAGCCGCACCATCCGGCCCGGCGCCTGCCGCGCGCGCGGCACCAGCAGCGGGCCCGCCGGGGTTTCCACCCGCGTCAGCCCGTCGCGGTCGTCGGCGCCGGCATCGCCGGGGGCGACGATGCCTTCCAGCACCGTGCCCGGCTCGCCGCCATGGGCGCGGCTGCCCAGAACGTCGGCGGTGGGGCCAATGGCGCTGACCCTGCCGTCCACCAGCGCCACCGTCGTGGGGGCGAGGCGCACGACCTCGCCCACCGCGTGGCTGACATAGAGGATCGGCACGCCGGCCTCGTCGCGCAGGCGTTCGACATGGGGCAGGATCTCGGCGCGCCGGGCTTCGTCGAGGGCGGCGAACGGCTCGTCCATGATGAGGATGGCCGGATCGGCCAGCAACGCCCGCCCGATGGCTACGCGGGCTTTCTCGCCGCCGGACAGCGCACCGGGCCGGCGGTCGGCAAGATGGCCGATGCCGAGCATGTCGACCACGGCGCCGAGGCGGGCGGCCTGCCGGCCGCGCGGGGCGAAGAAGCGGCCGTAAAGCAGATTTTGCCGCACGCTCAGGTGCGGAAACAGCCGCGATTCCTGAAACACGAAGCCGATGCGTCGCCGCCACGGCGGCAGGCAGAGGCCGGCGCGGCTGTCGAACAACACCCGGCCATCGATGGCAATGCGCCCTTCCTGCGGCCGCACCAGCCCGGCCACCGCCCGCGCCAGCGTGGTCTTACCGCAGCCGGAGCGGCCGAACAGCGCGATGAGGCGGGCGTCGCTGGCAAACGACACATCCAGCGTGAAGGCCCCCTGCCGGTGGCGGACGGAAATCTCGATGGCCGGGATGCCTGCTGTCATCGGTGTTTTCCTGTCGCCTCCCGCTTCAGTCCGCCCGTGCGGTGGCCAGACCCAGCCGGCGGCGGGCATGGCGGGCGATCACCTCGGACGCGAGCAGGGCGGCCATGGAAACCGCAACCGAGACCGCGACCAGCCGCATGGCCGGGCCGTCGCCGCCGGGCACCTGCGTGAAGGTATAGATGGCCGCCGGCAGCGTCTGGGTTTCGCCGGGAATGTTGCCGACGAACGTGATGGTGGCGCCGAACTCGCCCATGGCGCGGGCGAAGCTGAGGATGGCGCCGGTGATGATGCCGGGGACCATCAGCGGCAGCGTGACGGTGGCGAAAACCCACGCGGGCCGGGCACCGAGGGTGGCGGCGGCTTCCTCAAGCCGCCCGTCCACGGCCTCCAGCGACAGGCGGATGGCACGCACCATCAGCGGAAAGCCCATGATGCCGGCGGCCAGCGCCGCGCCCGTCCAGCGGAACGAGAACACCAGCCCGAAGTGCTCGGCCAGAAAAGCTCCGACCGGCGCGCGCCGGCCGAAGGCCACCAGCAGCAGGAAGCCGGTGACGACCGGCGGCAGGATGAGCGGCAGGTGGAGAATGCCGTCGAGCAGCGTCCGGCCGGGAAAGCGACCCCGGCCGGTGGCAAGGGCCGCCGCGATCGCCAGAGGCAGGCTGACGGCGGTGGCCCACAGCGAGACCTTCAGGCTGAGCGCCAGCGCCGTGCGCGCCTCGTCGGAGAGGAAGGCGGCGGTCTCCATGGTGCCGGCCCCGGGGATCAGGGTTTCGCGTTCAGCATCACGAAGCCCTGTTCGCGGAAGCGTTTTGCGGCGGCGTCCGACTGCAGGTAGGCGAAGAACGAATCGGTGGCCTTGCCGGTCGCCTCTTTCAGCACCGCCGCCGGATAGATGATGGGCGGGTGGCTGTCGGCCGGGAAGGTGGCCACCACCCGCACGCCCGGCTCCGCCACGGCATCGGTGGCATAGACGATGCCGAACGGGGCCTCGCCGCGGGCGACGAAGGCCAGCGTGGCGCGCACGTTCTCGCCCTGCACCA
>DAIPYB010000556.1:0-2149 GCA_036782955.1 Pseudoxanthobacter sp.
CCGCGCCAGCGGGTCGAGCTGCGCACCCGAGGTGCCGGCGGGAAAGCGCGCCGTTGCCAGCGCCACATGGCCGGCGAGCACCCGGGTATAGTTGGCCCGCATCTCGGCCGAAGGCTGGCCGACCGCCACCGTGCGGGTGATATCGGTGGTGCCGTCCTGATATTGCGCGCCCGAATCGACCAGAAACAGTTCGCCCTGTGCCAGCACCCGGTTGGAGGCCCGGTTGACGCGATAGTGCACGATGGCGCCATGCGGCCCGGAGCCGGAGATCGTATCGAACGAAATATCCTTCAGAAGCCCGGTCTCGGCGCGCAGCGCCTCCAGCTTCTCCACCGCGGCGATTTCGTCCAGATCGCCGGCCGGCGCCCTGCCGTCGAGCCACGCCAGATAACGCACCACCGCCGCGCCGTCGCGCAGGTGGGCGGTGCGGGTGCCGGCAATCTCGGCGGCGTTCTTGATCGCCTTGGGCAGCAGCACCGGATCGCGCCCCTCGACAATGCGGGCCCCGCCGTCATCCAGCGCCTGGCGGATTGCCTCGGCCGCCCAGTCCGGGTCGATCAGCACCCGCGCTCCCTTCTCGCCGAGCGCACCCAGCGCCGGGCGGAACCCTGACGGCGCGGCAATGTCGGCCACCCCCGCCAGCACATCGCGCACGGTATTGGAGAGCTTGCGTCCGTCGATGAAGATCTGCGGTCGCCCGGCCACCGGCAGGATGGCGAAGGCGAGCGGCACCGGATTGTGCGCCACGTCGTGGCCGCGAATATTGAACAGCCACGCGATGGAATCGGGCTGGGTCAGCACCACGGCATCGGCGCCTTCCTGCCCGACAAGCGTGGCAATGCGGGCGATCTTGGCGGCCGCGCTCTCGCCGGCCAGTTCCGGCGGCTGCAACGCCACGGCCCCCAGCGGCGGCGCCGGCTGGTCGGCCCAGACGGCATCGAGCGGATTCTCCGCAACCGGAACGAACGTCGCCCCATGGGCGGCACACACGGCGGCGAAGCGGCGCACCTGCGCCACCGTCAGCAGCATCGCGTCATAGCCGATGCGCATGCCGGCCTTCAGCCGCGTCCCAAGCCAGACCGCCGGCGGCGTCTCCACGAGGGGCTGCGGCGCAAAGGCGTTCTCGTCCACCTGCTGGCGCACCTGCAGGGTATAGCGTCCGTCGACGAAGATCGCGGCCTCGCCCGCCAGCACGACAGCCATGCCGGCCGAGCCGGTGAACCCCGTCAGCCACGCCAGCCGCTCCGCCGCCGGGGGCACGTATTCGCCCTGATGCTCGTCGGCGCGCGGCACGACGAAGCCGTCCAGCCCGTCTGCCCGCAGGCGGGTGCGCAGCAGCGCCAGCCTCTCCGCGCCGAGGCCCGGATCGGAAACGATATCGAAGCTCTGGAACATGAGCCTAATCCCTCGCAATCGGTCGGCCGCAGTGTCGCCGCAGCGGCGGCGGCTGGGAAGCGGCAAAAGCAGGCTGCCGTTTTTGAACAAATGGTCAGATGCCTAATGAAACGGCAACTTCCGCATGAATATTGTGCATAGCGGTCATGCCGGCAGGGTGCTGGCTGCCGATAGCGGCTTCAGCCATGGTGCCCGCATCCAGCCCGGTTGCCGGGCGGATTCCCGTCGCTCGGGGCGCTCGGCTCCGGTGACGCCAAACATCGCAGGATTTGAATCATGACCTATGGGATTTCGCCTGCCCTGTCCGGTGCCGCCGATGGGGTTCGCCGCAGCTTCCATGGCGCCGTTGTCGACCGCATGCTGGAGAATCGCAGCCGCGATGTGCGCCGTTTCGTTCATGGCGGGGCGCTGCAGTCCGACGATACGCTGGTTCCGGCCTATTGCCACCTGCGCCGCGTGCACAATGGCGGCACGGTCCGCGCCTGTGTCCTGTCGGCCTGAGCCCGCGATATCCGGCCGCCTCCGGGCTGCCGGAAGAAGAACCTGAACAGCCCATTTTTCCGCCACGTAATTGCGCGCTTCGCATCGCTCCATCACTGTCACCCGCAGGGATCGGGAGCAGGAGTGAAGATGATGATTCGCGCGGCCCTCTTACGCCGCCGCACCGGCCTCATGGCTGCGGCGCTTCTGGGCGGCATCGTGCTGCCGGCCGCCGCGCTGGCGCAGACGCCCGCCTATTCCACCGACCGCGTCT
>DAIPYB010000557.1:0-2146 GCA_036782955.1 Pseudoxanthobacter sp.
GGCGGAAAGCTGGGCCTCCCGCACTCTGTGAGGGGCTCAGGCCGGCAGGCTCGCCCTGAGGCGGGCCGGCAAACGGGCTGCGAGGGTGAAGCCGCGTGCGCTCAGGAAGCCGACCATGGCCGCCCACAGGCCGTGGTTGCCGAACGCCGGCGTCAGCACCCCCCAGAGCGCGAAATAGAGCGCCAGCGACACGAGCATCATGTTGCGCATGGTGGATGACCATGTGGCGCCTATGAACACGCCGTCGAGTTCATAGGCCAGCACGCCGGCCACCGGTGCCACCACCGCCCAGACCAGATAGTCCCGCGCCGCTTCGCGCACCGCCGGCGCGGTGGTCATCAGGTCGATCAGTGCCGGTCCGGCGGCAAGGAACAGGGCGGAGAGCGCAAGCGAAAGCGCAAAGCCCCAGCCGATGGAAAGCCGCAGCGCGATCAGGAAATCGCCCCGTGCCCGCGCACCCAGCGCCCGGCCGCAGAGCTGCTCGGCCGCCGTGGCGAGGCCATCGAGAAAGAAGGCCGACACCATCATCAGGTTCATCAGCACCGCGTTCGCCGCCAGAATCACATCGCCGTGGCGGGCGCTGGTGGCGGTGAAGAAGCCGAAGGTGATCATCAGCGCGACGGAGCGGATCATGATATCGCGGTTGATGGCGAAGGTCGCCATCAGGGCCGCCTTGTCTCGCAGCATGGCAAGCCCCGGCCACGGCCCGCCGCGGGCAAGGCCTGCCACCACCGCGAGCCCCGCCAGGGCGGCGGCTGTTTCCGCCGCCACCGCGCTCCACGCCGCGCCTTCCACGCCGAGGCCATGCCCCGCGATCAGGATGAGGCCGGCAATGACGTTCACGCCGTTGAGCACGACCTGAAGCCCCAGCCCCAGCCCCGCCCGCCCGAGGCCGACCACCCAGCCGAGAAGGCTGTAGTTGAGCAGCGTCATCGGTGCCGCCAGAATGCGGATGGCGAAATAGCCCGCGAAAGCGGCGTTCACCCCGTCGCTGGCGCCCATGGTGAGAACGAAAATCCGCTGCAGCGGATGCGACATCACCGCCAGCAGCAGGCCGATGACGAGGCTGCAGGCGATGGCGCGGACCAGCACCGCGCGCATGCCCGCGCCGTCGCCCGCGCCCAGCGCCTGCGCGGTCTGCCCGGTGGTGCCCATGCGCAGGAAGCTGAAGAACGAGAACAGCGTATCGAAAGCCAGTGCGCCAACGGCGATGCCGCCCATCAGCGTGGCATCGCCCAGCCGGCCGATGAGCGTGCTGTTGACGAGGCCAACCATCGGCGTCGACAGGTGGGCCAGCGTCATCGGCACGGCAATCGCCAGCACGGCGCGGTGGCCGACGGCGGGTGAGGGAGCGCGCGGCGCGACGGAGGGGGCCATGGAACTTCTGCGGTCAGGAGGGGACGGCCGCGGGCACGGCCGGAACGATGACAGTGGAACGATTCCGAACTGGGGGCAACCGCGCGGGCAGGGCCTGACGCGGCCGGGCTGGTCGGGCTAAAATCCGTCCACCTTTTTCCGCCGTCGCCCGTCGCCCGTCGCCCGCAGAACCCGGATTCAGTTTCCCATGCCGCTCTCCATCGTCCACCACCCGGACTACCACGCCGAACTCGCCGGCGATCATCGCTTCCCCATGGGCAAGTTTCGCCGTCTGGCGGAAGTGCTCGCAGAGGACGGCGTCGTCTCGGGTGCGGGCGCATTCGTCCGCCCGGAGACGCCGCCGGCAGACTGGTTTGCCCGCGTCCACGACGATCGCTACGTGGCGGCGATCTTCGATTGCGAGGCCGATGCGGAGACCGAACGGCGCATCGGTTTTCCCATTACCGAGGCAACCGCACGCCGCGCCTGGCTTTCCGCCTCCGGCACCGCCACCGCCGGTCGTCTGGCGCTGCTGCACGGCATTGCCGCCAATACCGCCGGCGGCAGCCACCACGCCCGTTTCGCCGGCGGGGCCGGCTTCTGCGTGTTCAACGACGTGGCGGTGGCGATCCGCGCGCTGCAGGCGGAAGGACTGGCAGAGCGGGCCATGGTGATCGATTGCGATGTGCATCAGGGCGATGGCACGGCGGAGATATTCGCCGACGACGCAACGGTCTTCACGCTGTCAGTCCACGCGGAGAAGAATTCTCCGGCAGTCAAGGAACTGTCC
>DAIPYB010000558.1:0-2122 GCA_036782955.1 Pseudoxanthobacter sp.
CCGGCACATGCACCTGATCGGCCTTGTAGTTGCCGGTCAGGGCATACATCACGATATTGATGCCGGAGCGGATGGCGTGCTCCCGCTGGGTCGGATCGTCCGGCACGGTGGGATAGAGCCAGTCGCCGCTGTCGGCGATGGCCCACGCGCCGGCCATGTCGTTGCCGGTGATGATGATGGGCGAGACGCCGTCGCCGGTGCGCACCGGGCGCTCGCCGCCGGCGGTTTCGCTCTCGGCCGGCGCGGCGGCCACCCAGAGCGGGCTTCCGGCCCAGCGGCCGGGGAAATTCTGCAAAAGATAGAAGGCTTTCGTCAGGACGTGGTCGGCCGGCACCGGCTCCAGCGGCGGAATGTCGAGGCCGTCGAGGATCTCGCGCAGCTTGGCGTTGGCCGGGGTCTGGGAGGCGCCGGTATCGGTCATCTGGTCGCGTGTGTCGAAGACGATGGTGCCGCCGTTGCGCATGTAGGCATCGATGCGGGCCATTGCCTTCGGGCCGGGCTTCGGCTGGGCGGGGCTGATCGGCCAGTAGATCACCGGGAAGAAGGCGAGTTCGTCGGTCTCCGGGTCGATCCCCACCGGCTCGCCGCCTTCCAGCGCGGTGCGCTCGGCCAGAAAGCGGGTGAGGCCGGCAAGGCCGAGCCGGCTTTCCTCGTCGATGGCGGGGTCGCCGGTGCGCACCCATGCCAGCCGGGTGGCGCTGGTGGCTTTTTCGGCAAATGCGGTGGCGGCGGCATCGGCGGCCCGTGCCGCCGGGGCCGGCAGTCCCGCGGCGACGAGCGGCAGCGCGAGAAGGCCGGCCAGCAACGCGGCGCGGGTGCGGTCGCTGCCGCCCGGATTGCCGCCGCGCGCGAACAGGCCGGCCAGCGCCAGTACGATGAGACCGTCTGCGATGAACAGCACCATGGCCAGCACCAGTCCGCCGGGTTTCAGGTCCACCGGCCCGCCGGCCGCGAGATCGCCGGTCTTGAGGCGGCCGGCGAGAGGGCCGGCATCGAAGGCGGGCAGGCCCTCGGCGGGAATGGTGAGGTTGAGGGCACGGAAGGCGGTTTCGACGCCGTAATAGCCCGGCGGATGGCGCGGACCGGCGGCGGCTTCCGGGTCGCTGCCCGGCGGCAGCGGTTCCACGTCGGCTCCCGGCGCCGTCAGGCGGCCGAACCCGTCGAGCACGCGCAGCGGCGGCAGCGGCTGGTCTCCGGTGCCGCGCTCCTGACCGCCGTTGCCCTCCGCGCTGCGGGCCGCCGAGAAGGCCACGATCTGGCGCAGCATGGCGACGAAGGCGCCGGAGAGCGGCAGGTTGGACCACGCGGTATCGGCGGTGACGTGGAACAGCACGATATAGCCCTGTCCGCGCTTCTCGGCTGTCACCAGCGGCGTGCCGTCGGCGAGGCTGGCCCATGTGTGTTCTGCGAGGCCGGCATCGGGCTCGGCCAGAACCTGCCGGGTGACGGTGACATCGCCCGGCACCGGCAGGCCCGCGAACGGGCTGGCAGGGGAGAAGGCGGCCAGCGGCTGCGGCTTTTCCCACGACAGCGCCCCGCCCAGCGTGCGGCCGCCCTGCCGCAGGCGAACCGGCACCAGATCGTCGCTGCCGCCGGCCAGTTTCGGCCCGGCGAAGCGCACCAGCACGCCGCCTTTTTCCACCCACTGCGCCAGCGCATCGTGGGCCGGGACGGGCAGCCGGCCGATATCGGCCAGCACGATCATCGACACCCGGTCTTCCACGAGGCGGGCCACGTCGGCATCGATATCGGCGCCGCGCGGCTCGCGCAGGTCGGCATAGGGGCTGAGGGCGCGGGACAAATAATGCAGCGGCGACAGCAGCGGCTGCGCCAGATCGGCGCTGGTGCCGGAAAGCAGCCCCACCGTGCGCCGCCGCCAGCGTTCGTCCATCAGCCGCACGGCGCCGGCGCTGTTCTGGCCGGCGATCTCGAAGCGGGCGATGTCGTTGCGCAGTTCCGTCGGCAGGACGAAGCGGGCGGACGCGGTGGCGCCGGCAAAGGCAGCCGTCGCGGAGCCGATTTCAAGACCCTTCTCATCCAGCGCGCGCACCGTGGCTGGCGCGGCGGGGCTGCCGGCCGGGGCCGGAAGGCGGGCAAGCAGCACCTCCAGCGCCTCGGGGGT
>DAIPYB010000559.1:0-2113 GCA_036782955.1 Pseudoxanthobacter sp.
CCGGCCGCCGGGCGAGGTTCGTCTCAGCCATTGAGGCGCTCTCCCTTGGGATCGAGGAACACGGTGTCGGACACGACAGCCGTCGTGAACCCGGTGCGGGTGGTGATGTGCAGGGTCTTGCCCAGCAGCGCGCGACCGTCCTCGATGACGGCGAGCGCAATGGAGCGACCGAGACAGGCGCTCAGGTAGCTCGAGGTTACGTGGCCCAGCGTCTTCATCGGCAGCGACTGGTTCGGATCGGCGACGATCTGCGCCCCCTCCTCCAGCACCTCGTTCGGGTCCGACGACAGCAGGCCGACGAACTGCTTGCGGCCGGCTGCCACGATGTCCGGCCGGGCCAGCGAACGCTTGCCGACGAAATCCCGCTTGGCCTTGGCGATCATACCGCCATAGCCGACATCGTCGGGCGTCTGTGTGCCGTCGGTGTCCTGCCCGACCACGAGATAGCCCTTCTCGGCACGCAGCACATGCATGGTCTCGGTGCCGTAGGGCACGATGCCGTGGGGCTTGCCGGCGGCAAAGACGGCTTCCCACACGCTGCGGCCGTAATCGGCCGGAACGTTGATCTCGAAACCGAGTTCGCCGGTGAACGACACGCGGAACAGCCGGGTGGGAACGCCGCAAATCCGGCCGGTGCGCATTGCCATGTGCGGGAAGGCTTCCGGCGACAGGTCGATATCCTCCACCAGCGGCCGGATGACTTCGCGCGCTTTCGGCCCCTGCAGGGCAATCACGGCCCACTGCTCCGAGGTGGAGGTGAGGCGCACCTTCAGGTCCGGCCACTCGGTCTGCAGGTAGTCTTCCATGTGCGCCAGAACCCGCGGCGCGCCGCCGGTGGTGGTGGTCACATGGAACCGGTCCGGTGCCACGCGGGCCACGACGCCGTCGTCGAAGACATAGCCGTCTTCCTTCAGCATCAGGCCATAGCGGCAGCGGCCGGGCTCCAGCTTCGTCCAGGCGTTGATATAGATGCGGTTCATGAATTCCGCCGCATCCGGTCCCACGACCTCGATCTTGCCGAGGGTGGAGGCATCAAAAATGCCGACCGCGTTGCGCACCGCCAGACATTCGCGCGCCACGGCGGCGTGCATGTCCTCGCCCGCGCGGGGGAAATAACGCGCCCGGTGCCACTGGCCGACATCCTCGAACACCACCCCCTGCGCCACGGCCCAGTCGTGAATGGGCGTCTGGCGGGCAGGGTCGAACAGGTCGTGGCGATTGAGATTGATCAGCGCGCCGAACGAGACCGGCGTGAACGGCGGGCGGAACGTCGTCGTGCCTACCGCCGGAACGGGCTTGTCGAGGGCCTCCGCCACGATGCCGAGGGCATTCATGTTGGAACTCTTGCCCTGATCGGAGGCCATGCCTGTGGTGGTGTAGCGCTTGACGTGCTCGATGGAATGGAACCCCTCGCGCACCGCCAGCTTCACGTCCTTCGCGGTCACGTCGTTCTGGAAGTCGATGAAGGCGCGGATCTTCGCCGGGTCCTCATCGGTCGGCATCAGGCGCACCGGGCGGAAGGCGGTGGCCGTCTCCGATGCAGTGAAGGTCTTCACCTCCGCCACGCCGGCGGCCTCTGCCCCGGCGGCAAAGCCCTCATCGAGCGTGCCGGCAAGATCGAAGGTGCCGCGACAGGCGCCGGCCGAGCGCTCTGCCTGAACGGAGGTGCCGGGAACGAAGAAATCCCGTTCGGAATCGTAGGCCAGCTTGCCGCGGGACTGCGAGAACATATGCACCGACGGCGTCCAGCCGCCGGACATACCGACGCAGTCGCAGGCCAGCCGGCGGTGTTCGCCACGCACCTTGCCGTCCGATCCGACCGGGGCGACCACCAGCGCCTTTACGCGGGTCCGGCCCTCGGCGCGAATGATCGTATGCCCGCTCAGCACCTTGATGCCGGCTGCGGTGGCCAGCGCCTTCTCCGGCCCCGGAGCGGCGCGCAGGTCGACGAGCGTCACCTCAAGCCCGGCGCGCCGGGCGTCGATGGCGGCCTGATAGGCCGAGGCGCCGGTGGTTGCGAACACGATCTGCCGGCCGGGCGCAACCGCATAGCGGTTGATGAACACCCGCACGCTTTCCGCCAGCATGATACCGTGCCGGTCGTTGTTGGCGA
>DAIPYB010000560.1:0-2110 GCA_036782955.1 Pseudoxanthobacter sp.
ACATCACGATGGCGGTGACGTTGACCGGCTGCTTCTGCACGGCGCCCTGAATGGCGTCGCCCGCGGCAAAGGCGACCGAAGGCAGCAGGACGGCAGCGGCGGCGACAGCCGCCGGAACAAGCGCGGTACGGCGGCTCATCGCGTGGCCTCCCGGATGATGGCCTTGGTCTCGCGGTCGAACTCGCCGTTCGCGCGGGCCGTATAGACGCCGGTCATGATGAAGGCAAAGATCTGGACGCAGAAACCGCCGATGATGCCGATGGTCCACACGCTGCCGGAAGCGATCGGGCTTGCGAACAAAGCCGGCGTGCCGATCGCAATGGCGACGAATATCGCGTAAACACCGAGTACGATGAACGACAGTGTCAGAGAAAAGCGGTTTCGCTTTGCTACAAGTTCCATGAATCTCGGATCTGCGGCAATCTTATCATAGGCCGATTTCAACTAACATCCTCCCGCTATCGCTGATCAAGACAGTCGTGTGATTAGGGTCCTCATAACAGTGCCCATAACGTTCTCAACCCCGACTTTGGTCGCGTACCGGCGACGGGTTCAGGACGGCGGATGTGTTTTGTTAATAAGTGAAATTATTTGCAGATTCGGTTCTGCTTTTTCATAGGCCGCGGGTGCCTGAATCCCCATGCGCGAGGCCTTGCTGCGCGGTGGCGGGGCCGTTTTCGTCGCATGACCGCGACAGTTGCCGGGGACGCCTGTGTTTAGCCGGCTGTCGGCCTCGGCTGCCGGGGGACGATCTGCCGCAGCCGTTGCTGCCTCAGCCAGCCGGCGGAACGAAGCGATCCAGAAGGGTCATCAGCCTGCGCAGTGCGCCTTCGCTGGCCGGAAGCAGGCCGTGACAATAACCGGCATAGGTTGCCGGCGAAAGGCGCAGATCGGCGGCGCCCCGCGCGCGGGCCTGCTGCAGGCCATGGCGGCGGCGGCCCCACTCGCGCAGGCAGAGGGCGAAGGGGCGGGGGTCATCTTCCCAGTCATGATGCTGCGGCGCCGGAACGGGCGGGGCAGCGGAGCTGCGCGGCCGCGTGCGAACAGTGCTGTCTGCTGCCGGCCGGTCGAGGCGCTGGAGGCGTGCCATCCGGCGGGCAACGATCTCATCCGGCGAGGAGCGGGTGGGCGGCATGTCGATGAGTGCGGCGACAAGGGCAGCCGTCATGCCTTCGGCCGGCTGTCGTTCCGTGCCGGTGCCGCGTCCGCCTTCCGGCGGCTGCGTCGTGTCCGTAGCTGTCGGAAGGCGGTCATCCGCCGATGGCGTGGTGGCGCTCGTGTCTTCGTCCGTGGCGGCGGGGGTGATGGCGGGCTTCCGTTCCATGGCTTGTCGCGGTTCCCTCCATTTTTTCCTGCATGCCGGCCTTGCCAGCGATAGCCGCCAAATCCTGCCAAGCCCTCAATATCCCCGTTTTGAAGTGCGATGCGATATTGACAGTAAGCTGTCAAAATGACAGAGTGCTGTCATGAAGAAGGAAGTCTCCTCACCTTGTGCCGTCGTCGCGGAAGCGGCGTTCACGCATCCGCTCAGCCGGCTTGCTCTGGCCGTCTTTCGTGCCAACGGCGCGCTGATTGCGGCCGGCGATGCCCTGACGTCCCCACTGGGGCTGACCAGTGCGCGCTGGCAGGTCATGGGGGCCATCGCGCAGGCCGGCAGTACGGGCGCCACGGCGGTGGCGATCGCGCGCTCCATGGGGCTGGCGCGCCAGTCCGTGCAGCGTGTGCTGGACGATCTGGCGCGCGCCGGTCTGGTGGCTTTCCATCCGAACCCGGCACACAGGCGGTCCCATCTCGCCGCACTGACGGAGGAGGGACGCGCGCTTTTTGCGGTTGTTTCGGCCCGCTGGCTGGCGGCCGCCGACAGGCTTGCCGCGGCACTCGCGGGCACGGACCCTGAGAGGGTGACCGAGACCCTGCGCCGGCTGACCGAAACACTTGATGCCGGAGCGGAAGACGGGCCGGCCTGATCGTTCCCCGTCGCCTTTCAGACAGGACAAAATCCATGAGCACGATACCTGCGGCCGCCGCCCACCGGCCGGGGAACGCCCGCCCGCGCCGGTTCCTGCGGGCGCTTCACCCGGCAGCCGGTTTTACGGCTCTGGCCACGATC
>DAIPYB010000561.1:0-2080 GCA_036782955.1 Pseudoxanthobacter sp.
ATAGACGAGCTGCACCTCGCCGAGCTGTTCGATGAAATGGATGGGGCCGGAAAACAGCCCCGTGCCATCGGCGGCAAGGGTCAGGTCTTCCGGCCGCACGCCGAAGGACACGTTGTCGCCGGGGGCAAGGCCCGGGGGGGTGGCGAGCGGCACGTCGACGGCGCGGCCGCCCTGCGGGGTGACGCGGGTGGCGGCGCCGGCGGCCTCGATGCGTGCCGGCAGGATGTTCATGGCCGGAGAACCGATGAAGCGGGCCACGAACAGGTTGGCCGGGGTGCGGTAGAGCGCCATCGGCGTGCCGACCTGTTCGATGCGCCCGTCCTTCAGCACCACGATGCGGTCGGCCAGCGTCATCGCCTCCACCTGATCGTGGGTGACGTAGATCATGGTGGTGCCGGGCATCTGTTCCTTGAGGCGGGCGATCTCGATGCGGGTGGCCACGCGCAGCGCGGCATCGAGATTGGAAAGCGGCTCGTCGAACAGGAATACCCTGGGATTGCGCACGATGGCCCGGCCGATGGCCACGCGCTGGCGCTGGCCGCCGGAAAGGGCACGGGGCACGCGGTCGAGATAGTTCGTCAGCTGCAGGGCTTCGGCGGCCTGCCGCACGCGGCGGTCGATCTCGGCCCGGCTTTCGCCGGCGATCTTCAGGCCGAAGGCCATGTTGTCGTAGACCGTCATGTGCGGATAGAGCGCATAGGACTGGAACACCATGGCGATGCCGCGCCGCGAGGGCGGCACGTCGTTCATGAGCGTGCCGTCGATGCGCATCTCGCCGGAGGTGATCTCCTCCAGCCCGGCGATGGAGCGCAGCAGGGTGGACTTGCCGCACCCGGACGGGCCGACGAACACGATGAACTCGCCCGAGCGGATATCGAGATCGATGCCGTGCAGGATCTGCAGGCCGCCATACGACTTCGTCACTTGATGCAGGGTCAGGTCGGCCATTGCGATAAGTCCGGACTCAAATCTTCGACAGGGGGCGGCGGAAGGGGCGCGGCGGCGGATCAGTGCTCGCCGGCGCCGGGCATCAGCCTCAGCACGAGGCGGGTCAGGGCATCGGGGCGGAAGTTGCGGATTTCCGCCTCGTTCTTGCGGGCGATGGCGGCGCGCACCAGCCGGGCGCCGAGATAGCGCGCGGGCTCCGGCGGCAGGCGCGCGCGCCGTTTCAGCCCGACCAGCCCGCTGGCGGAAAAGCGGTCGTTCCGTTCCAGAACGAGGCTGGCCAGAATGCGCCCGGCAACCGGCGTCTGGGCGATGCCGGTGCCGTTGAAGCCCATGGCGAAGAAGATGTTGGGGTGGTCCCCGAGGTGGTCGAACACCGGAACGTGGGAGGGCATGCAGTCGATGGGGCCGGACCAGTCATAGTCCACCGCCACGCCGCGCAGGGCGGGATAGAGGCGGTGCAGCTCGCGGCGGTTGTGGTGGCCGTGCTCGGGGCTGCGGTTGAAGGCGGCGCCGAACCGGCCGCGGAAGGCCACCCGCCCGCTGCCGCGCCCGAAGATGACGCGCCCGGCCGGCGTGCGCTGATAATAGAGCACATGGTGCTGGGCATCGCAGATGGAAGCGCCGTCGCGCCAGCCGATGCGCTCCAGCAGCGCCGGCACCGGCGCGGTGGCGATGACCTGGCTGTCGACCACGAACATGTGGCGGCGCAGTTCCGGCAGCGCGGAAAGCCACGCATTGGCCGCCAGCACCACCTTGCGCGCCCGCACGCTGCCGTGGGCGGTGCGCACGGTGCAGACGGGACCGGTTTCGATGGCGGTGACGGGGCTGCGCTCGTGGATGGCGATGCCGCGCGCCAGCGCCAGCGCGCGCAGGCCGGCGGCCAGCTTCGCCGGCTGCACGGTGCCGGCGCGCGGCTCGACGATGCCGAGATAGGAGGCGGACGAGCCGGTGCGCGACAGGATGGCCTCGGCATCGAGCGGGCGGAAGCGTGGCTCGTCGCCGGCCGCGCGGGCCTCCGCCATGCTTTCCATCATGGCCTGCGCCCGCGCCCATGCCCCCTCCTGAGCAATGGAGGAAGCCGTCCACAGCCAGCCGTCGAGGCGCAGGTCCATGTCGATGGTGCCGCTGCGCT
>DAIPYB010000562.1:0-2064 GCA_036782955.1 Pseudoxanthobacter sp.
GACCGCGCCCTGCGGGCGGAGGATTATCAGGGCCAGTCGGCCATCACCCGGTTCGGCCTGCGCCATCTGCTGCACGCGCCGCGCACCAGCCCGGATTTCGTCGCCTACGATGTCTCGGCCCTGCCGATGCCGGCGACGCTGGTGATGATGCGCCTCTTGCACCGCCCGGTGCTGACGTGGACCGTGCGGACAGAGAAAGAATTGTTCCGCGCCCGCGCCTTCGCCGACCAGATCATCTTCGAGGGTTTCGTGCCGGAAACGCCGCCGCGCTGAAACGCGCCGCCGCTGTTGCCGCAAGTCCGGCGGCCAGCACCAGCCACGCGGGGCGGATGCCGGCGACAAGACTGAAATTGGCAGCGGCAACCGTGCGCCAGTTTGCCGTGGTCGCCAGGCCGTACCATCCCGCCTCGATGGCAATCGTCAGCACGAAAGCCGCCAGCGAAAGCAACACCAGCCCGCCCGCTGCCGGCGCCTTGCGCCCCCGCGCCACAAGGCGAAACCCCATCAGCCATACGAACAGACCACTCATCAGCACCGGCTGGGCAACATCGAAGCGGCTCTGCAGGAAGAAATGCACGAGCGCCAGCATCGCCGTCGGATAGACCAGCCGGTGCAGTGCCCGCCAGCGCGCCGCGCCCATGGCGCGGATGATGGCGTCCGCCGAGGTTGCCGCCAGCAGGGCCAGTGCCAGCAGTGCCACGAAGCCGATGGTGAGATAAATGCGCGCGACGATCTCGCTTGCCACCACCGCGAGATTCCATTTCTGGTCGGCTGCGTAAAGCACGAGATGGGCGAAGGCATAGGCAAACGCCGCCACGCCAATCATGCGCCGCACCAGCATCAGCTTCGGCCGGCCGGACAGCGCGATGGCCGGACTGACGGCAAGCGACAAGATCAGGAAGCGCAGGCTCCATTCGCCGCAGGCATGAAGCGCGGCCGTCAACGGCCGCGCGCCGGGCGCGGCATCGCCCGCCAGAAGGCCGGCGGCGATTGCCATGCCGGGCATCAGCAGCAGGACCAGCACTGCCGTCTTCAGCCGTGAGAAGCGGCCCGCACGGTCATTCCACGGAACATGGCGTCTCAGGTCCATCGCCATTCCTTCTCCGTTGCACCCGGTGCAGACCGGCCGGCCCAAGGCAGGCCCGAGGAAACAGGCCTTACGAAAAAAGGCGCCCTCCACGCAGGAGCGCGCCTTCTTCACGATATCGGAGCGCCGCCGCCCGCCCGCAAGGAGCCGGCGGCGCGCTTTTTAGCGCGCGGTCGCGGCGCCGACGGCCGCACCACCGGCGCCGCCGATGGCCGCGCCGGTCAGCGCGCCGCCGGTGTTGCCGGAAATCGCAGCACCGGTCACCGCCCCGAGGCCGGCGCCCACGGCGCCGCCGACGAGCGCGCGGTTGGTCTGCTGCTGCGTGCAGGCGGCGGCCAGCATCACGAGCATCGCGGGAACAAGAATCTTGCGCATTGGAAAACCCTCCTGAATCAGCCGTTCGCAGCCTGCGGCGCGCGATGGCCGGCTCTGGTTGCCGGCAAAGGCTCGTCCCGCGCGGCCCGTCCCGCAGTCCGCGGGCCGGCCCAATGTATCGACACGCATATAAAAGCGCGCCCTGTGGACAACAAGCGCGACAACCGCATCAGCCGCCGCGTCCGATCACAATGATGTGGCCCGCTCCGGCCGGCCCTCAGGCCGCGGCCGGCGCGCTCTTCTGCCGGCGCACCGCAAGCCGGTTCAGCGCCGAGACATAGGCCCGCGCCGACGCCACCATGGTATCGACATCGGCACTGCGGCCGGTCGCGATCTTGCCATTCTCCTCCAGACGCACCGACACTTCGGCCTGCGCATCGGTCCCCTCGGTAACCGCGTTCACCTGATAGAGCTGCAGAGTGGCGTCATGGGGAATGATGGCCCGGATGGCATTGAAAATGGCATCGACGGGCCCGGAACCGGTCGCCTCGCGGGTGACATGCTGGCCATCGATGGCAATGGTGATGATCGCCTTCTGCGGTCCGCCCGTTCCGGCGATGACGGTGAGTGCAATGACATGGGCGGTATCGCCGCCATTGGCG
>DAIPYB010000563.1:0-2060 GCA_036782955.1 Pseudoxanthobacter sp.
GTGATCGAAGAGCCGGTTCTGGCCGACGCCCCGGCGGAAGAAGCCGCCCTCTGATCTTTGCCGGCCGGCGGATCGCCGGCCGCCGATCTTCCGGCGACGCAAAGTCCGTCGGGATGCAAGTGTGTCGAGAGACAGGAGGGCGGCCTGCTTTTTCCGGCGGCCGCTCTCTTTGCAGCGCAAAGCCCTATTCGAGCGGGGCTGCGACTGGACGATCCTCCGGCGGCGCATCGCCGCCCCGATCGGCCCCGGCCTGCAATCAGGCCGACATAAAGGCCGGGCAGGGTCGTTCGCGACGAATTCCTCCATTTCCCGCCCCGGGATTTTGGCCTGAGGCGACAACCGTTCCAACGAGGCTACCGATGAGCATTTCCGCCCAGATGGTGAAGGAGCTCCGCGAGAAGACCGGCGCGGGCATGATGGACTGCAAGGCGGCCCTCACCGAAACGTCCGGCGACATGGAAGGCGCCGTCGACTGGCTGCGTAAGAAGGGTCTGTCGAAGGCCGCGAAGAAGGCCGGCCGCGTGGCCGCCGAAGGTCTGGTGGGCGTCGTTTCCAACGGCACGTCCGCGGCCGTCGTGGAAGTGAACTCCGAGACCGACTTCGTCGCCCGCAACGTGCAGTTCCAGAATCTGGTGCGGGCCATCGCCGACGTGGCGCTGGCCGCCGAGGGTGACCGCGAGGCGACTGCCTCCGCGAACTATCCCGGCAAGGGCCACACCGTCGAGGACGAGCTGCGCGAGGCCATCGCCACCATCGGCGAGAACATGACCCTGCGCCGCACCCATGTGCTGAAGGTCGACGACGGCGTGGTTGCCACCTACGTGCACAACGCCGCCGGCGAAGGCCTCGGCAAGATCGGCGTTCTGGTGGCGCTGCAGTCGACCGGCGACAAGGCCGCGCTGGCCGAGCTCGGCCGCAAGATCGCCATGCACGTTGCCGCCACCAGCCCGCTGGGTCTGGCTGCCGAAGACATCGCGCAGGACGTGCTCGACCGCGAGCGTTCGGTCTATGCCGATCAGGCCCGCCAGTCCGGCAAGCCGGAGAACATCATCGAGAAGATGGTGGAAGGCCGCATGCGCAAGTTCTTCGAGGAGGTCACCCTCCTGAAGCAGGCGTTCGTGCTGAACCCGGACCAGACCGTCGAGGCCGCCGTTGCCGAGACCGCCAAGGCCATCGGCGCGCCGGTCAAGGTCGTTGCCTTTGCCCGCTTCGCGCTGGGCGAGGGCATCGAGAAGGAAACCTCGGACTTCGCCGCCGAGGTTGCCGCTGCCGCCGGCGCCTGATCGCCGCCGCGCCTGACCCTGTTCCACGGCCCGGAAGCCCCGCTTCCGGGCCGTTCTTTCGCCTGAGGCAGGCCTCCTGTGCGCAACGCGGGCAGGGGGCCTTTTGCGGCCGGGCCAGCCGGCCGCGGCGCAAAGCCGACAGTTTATGAGGGGCGACCGAGCGCCGCGCTTCCGGTCTTGCCGCCGGCCGTGCGATGGATGGGCGCCCCCGAAGCCACCGATGATGAGGAAAACAGCGATGAGCTCCGAAGCAGCGATCTCCGAGGCCCGGCCCGAACTGAAGTGGAAGCGGGTGCTTCTGAAGATCTCGGGCGAGGCCCTGATGGGCGCCCAGGGCTTCGGCATCGACACCAAGGTGCTGGATCGGGTGGCCGACGAGGTTGCGCAGGCCGTGCGGATCGGCGCTCAGGTGGGCCTCGTCGTTGGCGGCGGCAACTTCGTGCGTGGTGCGCGCATCGCGGCCGGCGGCGTCAACCGCGTGGCCGGCGATCACATGGGCATGCTGGCGACCGTCATGAACTGCCTTGCGCTGCATGATGCGCTGACGCGGCGTGGTATCGACGCCCGCGTGGTGTCGGCGCTGACGGTGCCGGCGGTGTGCGACACCTTCACCCAGCGCGGCGCGCAGGAACACATGGAAGCCGGCCGCGTCGTGCTGTTTGCCGGCGGCACCGGAAATCCCTTCTTCACCACCGATTCCGGCGCCGCGCTGCGTGCGGCGGAAATGGGCTGCCATGCCCTGCTGAAGGGCACCAATGTGGACGGCATCTATTCGGC
>DAIPYB010000564.1:0-2046 GCA_036782955.1 Pseudoxanthobacter sp.
AGACGAGACCCATGAACATCATCGCAGAACTGGAACGCGAGCAGATCGCTGCCATCGAGACCAAGCGCGTGCTGCCGGAGTTTGCTCCGGGCGACACGGTGAAGGTCAACGTGCGCGTGACTGAAGGCACCCGCACCCGCGTGCAGGCCTATGAAGGCGTGTGCATCGCCCGCGCCGGCGCCGGCCTGAACGAGAGCTTCACCGTCCGCAAGATTTCTTACGGCGAAGGCGTGGAGCGCGTGTTCCCTGTCTATTCGCCGATCATCGAGTCGGTGGACGTGGTTCGTCGCGGCAAGGTGCGCCGCGCGAAGCTCTATTACCTGCGTGGCCTGACCGGTAAGGCGGCCCGCATCGTGGAGAAGAAGGAACCCCGCAAGGCGGCCGTTGCCGCCGAGTGAGGCCGGGACGGGGCACTGCGGTCTTGACCGGGTGTTCCGCCGCTGATCCACGCCAGGCAGTTTCCGCCGGGGCCGGTCCGCAGCGACCGGCCCCGGTGCATTTCGGGGGCGCTTTCCGGCTTTCGGCCGGGGGCGCCCTTTCGTTTTTGCCGGTCCATCCGGCGTGTCGTTCCGACGAGGCTTCCCGCAGTGTTTCGCCCCGGCACCCTAGCTTTCACCGCCATGCTGGCCTCGCTTTCCGCGATGAGCCCGGTGGCGACCGATATTTACCTGCCGTCCCTGCCATCCATCGCCGCTTCCTACGGCACCGATGCCGCCACCGTGCAGATCACGTTGTCGGTCTTCATGTTCGGCTATGCCGTGGCCATGCCGATCTATGGCCCCCTTGCGGACCGCTTCGGCCGGCGGCCCGTGTTGTTGATTTCGCTGGCTGTTTTCGTCGTGACCTGCTTTCTGGCGCCGCTGTCGCCGAGCATCGGGGCGCTGATCGCGGTGCGATTCCTGCAGGCACTCGGCGCTGCCGGGCCGGTGGTGCTGTCGCGCTCCGTGGTGCGCGATGTCTTTTCCGGCCATCGTGCGGTGCGTGAAATGGCGCGCATGGGGTCCATCGCGGGTCTGGTGCCGGCGTTGGCGCCCACGGTTGGCGGCGTGCTCGGCAGCCTGTTCCACTGGGCGGCCACGTTCTACGCCATGGGCGTCGCGGCCGGGCTCATCTGGCTGGTAGCGCTGCTGCGGATGCCGGAGACCGTGCCGCAGAAGGCATCGACGCTGTCGCTGTCGCTGGCCTTCGCTTCGTTCGGCGTGTGCCTGCGGTCGCTGCCGTTCCGGGCCTATACCGCCATCTGCTGCCTGTGTTTCGCTGGCCTGTTCGCCTACATTTCCGGCACATCCTTCGTGCTGCAGCAGCACTATGGCCTGAGCCAGACGACCTTCGGCATCGCCTTTGCGGCCACGGCGCTGTCGTTTGTCGGCGGCACCATGATCGGCACGCGGCTTTCCGGTCGATTCGGGCTGGTGCGCGGCCTTGGATTCGGCACCGCGCTCAATGCCGCCGGCGGACTGCTGATTCTGGCCGGCGCGCTGTTCGGCCCCGGGCACCCGCTGGAAATCCTGCTGCCGATGATGATCTACATGGTCGGCGTGGGAATCGGCATGCCGCAGGGCACGGCCGGCGCCATGATGCCGTTTCCCGAACGCGCCGGTGCAGCCTCCTCGTTGCTGGGTGTGCTGCAGATGGGCGCGGGGGCGATTTCCGGCCTCGTCGCGGGGCACCTCCTGAGCGAGTCGGTCTGGCCGTTCGCGGCGGTCATCGCGCTGTGCGGCTGTGCCGCGCTGGCGGTAGACCTGATGACGCGCCGGGCGCGCCGGCAGGCCCCGGCGCAGTGAAAAGCGCCCGGAAACCGCCGCGTGGGCGCTGCTTTTGCTGTGCTCGCGCTTGACGTGGCGGCGGGGCGCCCGTATACGAACGCGACCTCCGATCAGGGACCGACTGCGAGAATGCTCAGCGCCGGGATTGGCCAGAGCAGGGGGTCCGGCAGTGGCCGTTGCGCCAGCGCCGGATAAAATCGCGGTCAGGGATGACCCTGGAACAATCAATTGCAGGCGCAGTGCCGTCTCCCTTGCCGGAGCATCGCCCGCCGCCGATGAA
>DAIPYB010000565.1:0-2043 GCA_036782955.1 Pseudoxanthobacter sp.
CGGGGTGGCTCATATAGTTGAAGCGGATTTGCGGATGTTCGTGCGGATCGGCGGAGCGCAGCCGCACCCAGCCCCGGCTCTTGGAGCGCATCGGCCCGACATGGGCCTGAAAGCCGTGCTCGTTAGCCAGCCCCTTGCCGTCATAGGTCACTGCCAGTGGCAGGAAGTGATATTGCACGTCCGGGTAGGGAATACCCGGACGCGAGCGGATGAAGCCGCAGCTTTCGAAGTGGTTCGTGGCGCCGAGCCCCTTCTTCGTCAGCAGCCACTGCGCACCCACCAGTCCGCGCCCCAGCAGGCCCTGCCACGAATAGAGCGTGATCGGCTGCCGGCAGGCGACCTGAAAATAGAATTCCAGATGATCCTGCAGGTTCTCGCCGACGCCGGGCAGGTCATGCACCACGGCCACGCCGTGCTGCCGCAACTCGCCCGCCGGACCCACGCCGGAAAGCTTGAGAAGCTGGGGCGTGTTGATCGGCCCGCCCGAGAGGATGACCTCGCGCCCCGCCCGCACGGTGCGGCGCGTGCCGTCCTGCTCGAATTCCACACCCACCGCGCGCCGGCCCTCGAACAGCACGCGGGTTGCGAGGGCATGGGTGACGACTGTCAGGTTCGGTCGCTTCATGGCCGGTTTCAGATAGGCGTTCGCAGTGGACCAGCGCACGCCGTTCTTCACGGTCATGTCCATGCGCCCGAAGCCTTCCTGCGTGGCGCCGTTGATATCGTCGGTGACGGGATAGCCGGCCTGCTTTCCGGCCTCGATGAACGCGCGGTAGAGCGGGTTCCGCAGTGGGCCATAGGAGGTGGAAAGCGGCCCGTCCTTGCCGCGCCAGTCATCGCCGCCATCGCGGCGCGTCTCCGCCCGGCGAAAATAGGGCAGTACATGGCGATAGCCCCAGCCGCGGGCGCCCATGGCCTCCCAGTCCTCGTAGTCCATGGGATTGCCGCGGACATAGACGAGGCCGTTGATCGACGATCCGCCGCCGATGACCTTGCCGCGCGGGCAGTGCAGCGCCCGCCCGCCCAGCGCCGGTTCGGGCTCCGCATGATAGCCCCAGTTGTAGGTGGTCGTGTTCATCGGCATGGAAAGGGCCGCCGGCATCTGGATGATGACGGCACGATCCGAGCCGCCGAATTCCAGAACGCAGACGCTGTATTTTCCATCTGCCGTCAGCCGGTCGGCCAGCACGCACCCGGCTGAGCCGGCGCCGACGATGACATAGTCGAAGGTCATGCTTTCCTGCGCAGCCATTCCAGCCTCTCAGTAGGGCGACTCGACGGCGCCGAGATTCACATAAACGCTCTTGATCTGGGTGTAGTGCTCGATGGCGGCCTTCGAGTTTTCCCGCCCGAGACCGGAAAGCTTGTAGCCGCCGAACGGCAGTTCGATTGGCGTCACGTTGTAGTGGTTGATCCAGCAGGTGCCGGCCTGCAGCTTCGCGATCACGCGGTGGGCGCGGGCGAGATCGCGGGTGAAGACACCCGCCGCCAGGCCGAATTCGGTCGCGTTGGCGCGGGCGATCACTTCATCTTCGTCGGTGAAGGTGAGAACCGACATGACAGGGCCGAAGATCTCCTCCCGCACGATGGTCATGTCGTCGGTGCAGCCGTCGAACACCGTCGGGGCCACGAAGGCGCCTTTCGCCAGCGCGCCCTCGGCGACGCGGTGGCCACCGGTGACAAGCTGCGCGCCTTCCCTGATGCCGGTCTCGATATAGCCCAGCACCTTCTCCATGTGGGCCCGCGAGATGAGGGCGCCGACCTGCGTCGCCGGGTCCATCGGATCGCCAACCACCATGCGGCGGGTGCGGGCGGCGAGCCGCTGCAGGAATGCGGCCTTCACGCGGGCGTGGACGAACACCCGCGTGCCGTTGGAGCAGACCTCGCCGGCTGAATAGAAATTGCCGAGCATCGCGCCGGAAACGGCGTCGTCGAGGTCGGCATCGTCGAACACGATCAGCGGCGACTTGCCACCGAGTTCCAGCGTAACGTGCTTCAGCGTGCCGGCGGCGTCGGCCATCACCTTGCGGCCGGTGCCGGCCT
>DAIPYB010000566.1:0-2033 GCA_036782955.1 Pseudoxanthobacter sp.
GGCACCCCCGCCGCATGCAGGTGGTGAAACACAGTCAGACCGTCGAGCCCGGCATTCGTCCTCTCCGGCGAGAGGGTGTCGGGCACCGGCATGTCTGGGGTGGGGGACTGTGCCATGCGGCGACAACTTCCGGCGGAAACGGGAATGCTGCCGGCCGGGGCGGGAGCGCGGCGGCCGGAATGCAACTCCAGACGATACGAATTCAGTCTTAAAGCCCGCGAGGCGTGCTGTCGATTGCCCGCCGGCGGGCCGGACCCCTGCGATTTTGGCGCAAGGATGTGACATTGGCCGCAAAAACCTGAAAGCGCCGGGCGAGGCCTTCTGCCAAAAGGGCGACAGGGCCGGCGTGCGGTCCTTCGCGTGCTTTCGGAGCCTTGCTGCCATGGTGCCCCTTCTTTTCGCCGTCGTCGTTGCCGTGTGGGGCACGACATGGATTGCCATTCACCTACAACTCGGCGTGGTGGCGCCGGAGGTTTCGATCTTCTGGCGCTTCCTGCTGGCGGCTGTGGTGCTGTGGGCGTGGCTGCTGCTGACCGGCCGGGTGCAGCGCGTGAACTGGCGCGATCACCGCTGGTTCGCGGTGCTGGGGCTGACGCTGTTTTCGCTGAACTTCATTTTCATGTATGCCGCGACCCGCCATGTGGCCAGCGGCGTTGTCTCGGTCGTGTTCACCATGGCGACCGTGTTCAATGCCTTCAACCAGTGGGTCCTGATGGGCCGGCGGCCTTCCGCGCGCACCCTTGCCGGCGCGGCGCTCGGCATCGCCGGCATCGGCTTCCTGTTCGCCCACGATATTGCGGGCAGCGGTCTCGGCGCCGGGTCCGGCACCATCGTGGGCGTGCTGCTGGCCGCTGGCGGCACTTATTGCTTCTCGCTCGGCAATCTCGCCTCGCTGCAGGCGACCCGTGGTGGCGCCGACCTGCCGAATGCGGTGGCGCGCGGCATGCTCTGGGGCGCGGGCCTGCTGGCGGTGGTCTCGCTGGTGCGCGGGCAGAATTTCATGCCCGACTGGAACCCGGTCTATCTCCTCAGCCTGTTCTATCTGGCCGTGCCGGGTTCCGTGATCGGCTTCGTGGCCTATCTGTCGCTGGTGGCGCGGGTGGGGGCGGACCGGGCGGCCTATTCCACCGTGCTGTTTCCGGTGGTGGCGCTGACGGTCTCCACGCTGGTGGAAGGCTATGAATGGACGCTGACCACTTTCATCGGCCTTGCGCTGGTGCTGGTGGGCAACGTGGTGGTGTTTGCCCGCTTTCCGGGGAGGGCGCGGCGCTGAGCGCGATCAGCCCGCATCCGGCGCGGCGATGACGATGCGGCTGCGATCGGCGCCCTGCCGCTCCACCCGCACCTGAACGGGAATGCGGTCCTTCATGGCCTGGACGTGGCTGACCACGCCCACCTTTCGGCCCTGTGCCTGCAATGTTTCCAGCGCGTCGATGGCGATGTCGAGGCTGTCGGCATCGAGTGAGCCGAAGCCCTCGTCGATGAACAGCATGTCGACGAACGACTGCCGGCCTTCCAGAGAAGAAAGTGCCAGTGCCAGCGCCAGCGAAACCAGAAAGCGTTCCCCGCCGGACAGGCTGCGGGTGGAGCGGACTTCGCCGGCCATTTCGCGGTCTTCGACCTGCAGGCCCAGTTCGGAGGGCGCGCGCGCCAGACGATAGCGCGGCTTGAGCTGGGAGAGATGGCGGTTGGCGAGGTGGATCAGACTGTCCAGCGTCAGCCCCTGCGCGAAACGCTGGAACTTGTCACCGCTCGCGGAGCCAACAGCGGCATTGACCGCGCTCCAGACGGCGGCCTTGTCGCGGGCCTGGGCGATTTCGCCGGCAAGGCCGCTTGCCCGGCGGCGGGCCTCGTCATCCTGCCGCATCTGCTGGGCAATGGCGCCAAGGCGCTGCTGGCGGGCGGTGCCGGCCGCATTGAGCCGGTCGCGGTCTGCCTCCAGCGCTGCGATGTCGCCGGTGGCCGCGAGCCCTTCCGCCGCCGGTTCCACAATCGCACAAAACAATCCTTCCTTGTCCCCAAACCGGGAATAG
>DAIPYB010000567.1:0-2031 GCA_036782955.1 Pseudoxanthobacter sp.
GATAGTGGTCGATGCGATAGATGCGGTCTTCCGGGAACACCGCGCCGATGGCCGCGTTGACCCGCTGGGCCGACACCAGATCCTTGCCGATCGGCTTTTCGATCACCACCCGCGCATTGCCGGCGGCAAGGCCGTGGCGGCCGAGATTGGTGCAGATGGGACCGAAGAACTCCGGCGCCGTGGCCAGATAATAAACGTGGATGCGCGCCAGGTTGAGGCCGACATGGGCCACCAGATTTTCCCAGCCCTCGTCGGAGGCCGCATCTACCGCGACATAGCTGAGGCGGGCCAGAAAGCGGGCGAGGGATTCCGGCGAAACCTCGTCCGCCGGCACATGGGCGACGATCGACTGCCGCGCCTCCTCGACATAATCGGCAAGGGCCATTTCCCGGCGCGAGGTACCGATGACACGGGCATCGTCCGGAAGCTGTCCCGACTGGTCGCGGTGATAGAGCGCGGGGATCAGCTTGCGACGGGCAAGGTCGCCCGTGGCTCCGAAGACGATGATGTCAAAGGGATCGACTTCGACGACGCGCGAGGTCATGCGCGGGCTCCCGTTATAAAAGGCGACAGATCGGTCGGCGAAACAGCGATCGGCACTGGCACTGGTTCCGTGTTCTCGAAAGGTGGTTCGGAAGCGGGTGTCGGGTCGGACGTCAATGTTGTTTGTATGGCAGCAAATTTCCGGGCCAGCATTGCCGGTGCCCGGCAGGTGGCAATGCTTTCCCCGGCATGAAAGGCACGCGCGACTGACCGCGCCGGTAAAATCGTTCTTCAGCGTCGCCGGCAGCGAAACCCGGCCTGACGGGGTCGCAGCCGGCAGGATTACAGACCGGCATGACCGGGATATGCAAGGCGCGGGCCGCTTGCACCGGGCAGGGGCTGTCGTCTCGCCGCAGACTGCCGGCGAACGCCAATGAAAAATGAGGTGCGAACCTCATTTCCCGACGTTGGTAGCGCAGCCAACGGCGTGCTGTCGAGGGGCCAGCGCTGCGGCCGGGCGCATTGGCCCCATCTGTTGCATAACGGCCGCTGGAGAAATCAGCCGGCTGCCGCGGCTTAGGAGTGGCGCGCCGGCACGATTCCGGCCATTGATGACGGGCGCACGCCGGGGGCGCCCGCACCGCAAGGGGAGAGGTGCGGCAGCGCGTGTTGATGCGGCGCGGAACGCATGTTTCGTTTGGAGCGATTGTTTTGAAGGCATTTACCGCCCTTTGCCCCACTGCCGCCGCCGTCGCGCTGGCTGCACTGGTCGCCGGCGCCGCGGGGCTCGTGCCGGCGCGGGCCTCCAGCCTGCCGGCCGATACCGCCAAGCCTGTTCCGGAAGCCGAGAAAGGCGATTTCGATCTCGTCACCGTGGCTGCCCCGCTGGCCAATCCGTGGTCCGTGGCCTTCCTGCCCGATGGCCGTCCGATCGTGACCGAGCGGCCGGGCCGCCTCAATATCGTCGAGAAAGATGGCAGTCTGACACCGGTCAGCGGCCTGCCGAAAGATATTTATGTCGCCGGCCACGGCGGCCTGCTGGACGTGCATCTCGATCCCGATTTCGCCAAGAACAAGACGCTTTACCTGTCCTATACCCACGGCTTTCGCGCCGCTTCCACCCTGCGGGTGGCGAAGGCGAAACTGGATGGCGACAAGCTGACGGACCTGGAAGTCATCTACGAGGCGGGCCCGGCCGCGCCGGGCATCGAGAATTTCGGTGGTCGCATTCAGGTACGCGACGGCTATCTCTTTCTCACCGTGGGCGACCGCTTCGACCTGTCCAAGCCGCAGGATCTGTCGCAGGCATGGGGCAAGGTCATCCGCATTCGCAGCGACGGCAACATACCCGCCGACAATCCGTTCGTGGGCATGCCCGGCGCGCGCAAGGAGATCTGGACCTATGGCAACCGCAATCCGCAGGGCCTGACCTTCGATCCGGAAACCGGCGTGCTGTGGGAAATCGAGCATGGCCCGCAAGGCGGCGACGAGCTGAACATCATCGAGCCCGGCCGCAATTACGGCTGGCCGGTGATCACCTACGGCATC
>DAIPYB010000568.1:0-2020 GCA_036782955.1 Pseudoxanthobacter sp.
CGGCAAGCTGTTCCACACCCGTCAGGTGCGCAAGCTGGTCTGCTCCTATGCCGGGGAGAACGCCGAGTTCGCCCGCCAGTACATGGCCGGCGAAGTGGAGGTGGAGTTCAATCCGCAGGGCACGCTGGCAGAGCGCATCCGGGCCGGCGGGGCCGGTATTCCGGCCTTTTTCACGCGCACGAGCGTTGGCACCTCCATTGCCGAGGGCAAGCCGACGGCCGAGTTCGACGGCGTGACCTATGTGCAGGAACGCGGCCTCAAGGCCGATCTGGCGCTGGTTCATGCCTGGCGGGCGGATACCGAGGGCAACCTCGTGTACCGGATGACGGCGCGCAACTTCAATCCGATGATGGCCACCGCCGCCGCCGTGACGGTGGTGGAGACCGAGCACCTCGGCGAGCCGGGCACCATCGACCCGGATCACATCATCACGCCGGGCATTTATGTCGACCGCATCGTGCACGTCGAAGGCCGGGACAAGCCCATTGAGCAGCGCACGGTCCGGCCGCGTCCGGCCGTCAGCGGGGAGTGAACGTCATGGCATGGACCCGCGAAGAGATGGCCGCGCGCGCCGCGCAGGAACTGCGCGACGGCTATTATGTCAATCTCGGCATCGGCATTCCCACGCTGGTAGCCAACTACGTGCCGGAAGGCATGTCGATCCAGCTGCAGAGCGAGAACGGCATGCTCGGCATGGGGCCTTTCCCCTATGAGGGCGAGGAGGATGCCGACCTCATCAATGCCGGCAAGCAGACCATCACCACGCTGCCGACCACCTCGTTCTTCGACAGCGCGGCTTCCTTTGCCATGATCCGCGGCGGCCACATCGATCTGTCGATGCTGGGCGCTCTGCAGGTTTCCCAGAACGGCGACCTCGCCAACTGGGCGGTGCCGGGCAAGATGATCAAGGGCATAGGCGGGGCGATGGATCTGGTGGCGGGTGTGCGCCGCGTCATCGTCATCATGGAACACACGGCCGGCAACGATCCGAAGATCGTGCGGGAATGCACCCTGCCGCTGACCGGCGTCGGGGTGGTGGACATGATCATCACCAACCTTGCGGTCTTCGAGGTGACTGAAGACGGTCTGCTGCTGACCGGTCTTGCGCCTGATGTGACGGTGGAGGATGTCCGCGCCCGCACGGCGGCCGAGTTCCGGGTTGCGCTCGCGGCCTGAGCGGACCGCTCGCATTCGCTTCAGGAACGCCCGCCGCGCACCCGCGGCGGGCGTTTTCATTTCGGTCGCCGGGGGTACGATTTTCGGACGGCCGGTTGGCGCGACTCGGCCCGCGTTCTGGCAAGTGTCTTGAAGGACAGTGGATTTGCCGGCTCTCGCGTTGTGGCGCGATCGTGATAGAATGTGCATTGCAGATAAAAGACGGCCCGTGCGCTGGAGCCTTGCAACCTCCGTCGGAACCGGCCGCGATCTTTGAGGGAAACGCCGTCACCCGTGCCTGAGCCGGCAGAGACCGGCTGCCGGTGATGTTCAGCGGGTCGGGCGGCCGCGATGGCGCAGCACCGGCCCCTGTCGGAGGGAGAAGAGCCGACATGCCATTCAGTGCGCCCGGGCAACGCTACTCGAATCCGGCCAACGACCCGCATGTGATGAATTCGTGGGAGCGGTTTCTGGCCGGCGGCGAGGTGCGGTCCGATGCCTTGCGCCGGCTGGTGGACGATTCCTGGCGGCGATGTCTCGGCGGCAGCGTCGATCCGCGGCGCGATCAGGCGCCGCCGCCGATGCGCGAGGACACGCTTCTCAGCCTGCGCGATGACAGCCGAGAGCTGTTGACCGCCAGCCAGCCGGTCATGGCCTCTGCCCGCGAGGTCCTGTCGGAGACCGGCACCGTCATGGTTCTGACGAACGACAAGGGCGTGATCCTCAATCTGGAAGGCGATGCCAGCCTGCGCGGTGCGGCGGAGAACGTGCATCTGCTGAATGGCGCCACATGGAGCGAGATGACCTGCGGCACCAATGCCATCGGCACGGCGCTGGTGGTGGGGCAGGCGGTGCAGATTCACTC
>DAIPYB010000569.1:0-2009 GCA_036782955.1 Pseudoxanthobacter sp.
GTCCCCAAGACCCGCTCTGTCCCCAAGCCCTTTCCGGCCCCATGACATTTTCTGCCCCCATGACCTTCTTTGCCCCCAAGACCTTCTCTGTCCCCATGACCTTCTTCGCCACATGACCGCCTTCCCCGCCCCAACAGACGCCCCCGCCCCGCTGTTGTCCGTCCGCCGCCTGCACCGTCGCTTCGCCGCGCCGGCCGGGCTTTTCCGCCGCCCGGCCGCGGCGGTCAGCGCCGTGGACGACGTGAGCTTCGACATCGCGCGCGGCGAGATCGTGGGCCTGATCGGGCCGTCCGGGTCCGGCAAGACCACCATCGGCCGGCTCGTCACCGGGCTCGACCGGCCCGACGGCGGCGTCATCCTGTTCGAGGGGCGCGATCTGGCAACAGCCGCCGGAGACGGGTTCGACCGCCGCCGTCACATCCAGATGGTGCCGCAGGATACCGCCGCCGCGCTCAATCCGCGCCGGCGGATCGGCCACCAGATCGCCGATCCGCTGCTGCGCTTCGGCCTTGCGGCCGACCGCGACGCCGCCCGCCGCGAAACCTTCCGCCTGCTGCGCCGGGTCGGCCTTGCGGAAGACGATGCCGAGCGCTTTCCCCATGCCTTCTCCGGCGGCCAGCGCCAGCGCATCAACATCGCCCGCGCGCTGGCGGTGCGGGCCGACCTGCTGGTGCTGGACGAGCCGACCTCCGCGCTCGATGTTTCCATTCAGGCCCGCATCCTCGACCTGCTGCACGCGCTGAAGCAGGAATCCGGCCTGACCTATCTGTTCATCGGCCACAATCTGGCGGTCATCCAGTCGTTCTGCCAGCGGGTGATGGTGATGGAAAAGGGCGTGCTGGTGGACAGCTTCGCCGCCCGCGCGCTGGGTGCGCCCGGCCGCCACCCGGCCACCCGCCGCCTCGTGGAAGCCGTTCTGCCGGTGCATGCCGCCCCGCCGGCGGCGTGAGCCGCGCGCAGCCGGCGGGCGCCAGCGCAACCCTGCCGGGCAGGCGGGCGCCGTCTCCGGCGTAACTGCGACCAGATCGCAGAACCCGGAAAAAATTTCGCATTCCTCCCATAAAAATAAACCCGGCTGCCTGTTTTTGCGGCACCGGCTGTCTTTATGTGTGCAAACAAAATCATTCGGCCGTCGCAGTTCCGATTGCCACGGACGAACCATCGGGTGCGTGCCCTCGGTGTCGCGCCACGATGTTGCTTTGTTTTCGCAAGGAAAAGTGCGCTCCATGAATGCCATCGCGCCGGTCCTGCGCCGTCTCGGCGCGGACGATTTCACCGCCAGCATGGCCCTTCTTCAATACAGCTTCCAGTTTGAGCTGGAGGAACACGTTCGGGCGCGGTGGGAGCGCAATTTCGCCGGCCTGCGGCTGTGGGGCATTTTCGAGGGCCGCGAACTGCGCTCGCAGCTGTGCGTGCTGGATTTCGACATCGCCCTGAACGGCCGGCTGCACCCGGCCGGCGGCATCACCCGCGTGTCGCCGGCGCCGGAAAGCCGGCGCGGCGGCAATGTCGCCCGCCTCATCGCGCAGGCGTTGCAGCACCTGCGCGAGGACGGCCGCGCCATCGCGCTGCTGGTGCCGTTCGCGTTCGGCTTCTATCGCCGTTTCGGCTGGGAAATCGTCAGCGACTATCTGGACGTGCGCACCGAAACCGCCCGGCTGCCGCAGGCCGCGCCGGGTGGCGGCCGCATCGTGCGCGAAGCGCCGTCGCCGGAAGCCGCACTGGCCATCCACCGCGCCCATGCCGGCCACCGCAACGGCGCCATCGCCCGCACGCCATGGTGGTGGAACGAGGTCGTGCGGCCCCGGCGCGGCCGCCTCGCCGCGATAGCCCACGAACTGGGCCGGGGCCGCCAGCGCGACCTCCTGGCCGTCCTTCAGGCGCACGACCAGCCCTTGCCCGGCCACCACATAGGCCGCGGCGTCGGCATGCGAACCCGAGGCCAGCGGCGCGACGCGGTCCAGGAAGCTACGGGCGAACGCCACCACCTTCGCCCCGCGCACCGGATC
>DAIPYB010000570.1:0-2008 GCA_036782955.1 Pseudoxanthobacter sp.
GGTGCGCGATGCCGGCGGCTGGGCCGTCGGCGGCGAGGCGGTGGGCCGCTTCGCCAGCGCGTCGGTCGCCTCCGACGTGGACCCGATCGTCACCGGCACAGCGCCGCGCCCTCGCCCGGACGGCCGCCTGACCGTGGCCGCCATCGATCCGCTGCCTTCGGTGAACGCGCCCTCGGCGGCCGATCGCCGCCTCGCCCAGCGCAAGGCGACGGAAGCGACCATTCTGGCCAACATGGAACGCTGGCGCTGGCTGCCGCGCGATCCCGGTGCCCGGCATGTGTGGGTCGATATTCCCGGCTATGATCTGGCGGTGGTGCGCGATGGCCAGCAGGTGTTCCACACCCGCGTCGTGGTCGGCAAGGACACCAACCAGACGCCCTCGCTTTCCAGCGCCATCAACAACATCGTGGTGAATCCGTACTGGAACGTGCCGGTCTCCATCGTCTCCAAGGAGATGCTGGCGCGCATCAAGGCGAACCCGTCCTACCTGACGCGCAACAATTACGAGGTGCTCTATCGCGGCCAGCCGATGGACCCGACGCGCATCGTGTGGAACGAGAATGCCGCGCGCGCGCTCTCCATCCGCCAGAAGCCCGGTGGCCGCAACGCGCTCGGCACGGTCAAGTTCCTGTTCCCCAACGCATTCTCGGTCTACCTGCACGATACGCCGTCGAAATCGAAGTTCGAGAACTCCGACCGTGCCGACAGCCACGGCTGCGTGCGGGTACAGAATCCGATGGATTTTGCCGCCGCGCTGCTGGAAGGCGAGCCCAGTCTCAGCGGCGAGAAGATCGCCGCGATGGTGGGCGGCAAGGAACGTTGGGTGAAGGTACCGGAACCCATTCCGGTGCACCTGACCTATTTCACCGCCACCGTGGACAACAACGGCCGGCTGGTGCTGCGCGACGACATCTACGACCGCGATGCCAAGCTGAAGAAGAAGCTGGGCGCCGGGGCCTGACCCTGCCTGCGCGATCAGCGAACAAACGGACAAGGGGGCCTTTCGGCCCCCTTTTTTCGTCAGTTCTGCAGCACGGTGAAGGCGTCCACGTCCACCATGCCGAAATCGGTGATCTTCAGGTGCGGGATCACCGGCAGGGGCAGGAACGCCACCTGCAGGAACGGTTCAGCCAGCGTCGAGCCGATCTGCCGGGCCGCGGCGCGCAGCGGCACCAGCGCCTCGGCCACCGCCTCGTGGGGCTCAAGGCTCATGAGGCCGGCAACCAGAAGGGGAAAGTCCGCCAGCACCCTGCCCCCCTCCACCACGACGAAGCCGCCGCGGATGACGGAAAGGTGGTTCACCGCCAGCGCCATATCCTCGTCGCTGGCACCCACCACCGTGATGTTGTGGCTGTCGTGGCCAACCGACGAGGCGATGGCGCCCCGCGTCAGCCCGAACCCCTTCACGAAGCCAAGCCCGATATTGCCGTTGCGGCCGTGGCGCTCGACGACGGCGACCTTGATGACATCCTGAGCAGTGTCGATATCGCGCACGCCGCCCTCATAGGGCAGCCGCAGGGTAAGGTGCTCTGTGATGATCTTGCCCGGCAGGATGCCGATGACCGGCCCTTCGGCGCGCGAGGCCCGCACGCGGAAATCGGCGGCGGTTACATGCGGGGCGCGGATGCTGTCGAGCCCGACCGGGGCCACTGTCGGCCGCGCCGCGAACGCCGCTTCGTCGGCCAGCACGCCGCCGGCGAACACCATGCCCACCCGGCAGCCTTCCAGATCGTCGAGCAGCACGATATCGGCCCGCCGGCCCGGAGCAACCATGCCGCGATCCTTGAGGCCGAAGGTAGCGGCGGGTGTCAGCGAGGCCGCGCGGTAGGCCGCCAGCGGCGGCACGCCCATGGCGATAGCGGTGCGGATGAGATGGTCGAGATGCCCCTCGTGGGCAATCTCCAGCGGATTGCGATCGTCGGTACAGAAACACAGGAATGGTGCGGTTTCCACACTCAGAAGCGGCCCGAGCGCGGCCAGATCCTTGCACACCGAGCCCTCGCGGATC
>DAIPYB010000571.1:0-1972 GCA_036782955.1 Pseudoxanthobacter sp.
CTCTTTCCATCGCGCTCAAACCCTCGCTCATCGTCGCGAGCTCCTTAACTGGCTGGTGGTCTTTCCTGGTCGTCTTCAGCCCGCCCGGCCTTGCCGGGGCCGGCGCGGACTGTTCTTCCGGGTCTCGACGACCCGTCTTCTCCGGCATTTCCGGCCGAACACGCCGGCCCCCGCGTCCTTCGGGCAGGAGTTGGCCGGGCAGAGCAGGGCCGGAGTTTGGGACTGACACCCGATTTTGGTCGGCATCGGCCCCTTTGAACAGATCAAAAACGCACTGTCACCCGCTTCATGGCCATTCGGCCGCATCCCGTAACGCTCGCCCAAAGGGCCGGCGGCGGGACGGAGGTGGGAAAAGCGCCTCCCGTTGTTCATCCTTTCCGGACCGGCCGGCCTTCCGCCCGTGGCGGTTCCGGCCTGCTGCCATCCGGTTTCTTCATCCGACGGCGCGATGCAAGCGCCGTGCCGCTTCGCCTGCCGGTTGCGGGCCGGCGGGTGCGGACCTGCCGCCGCACGCTCCGGCCGCGCCGCCTTTGGCGCGCCTGCCGTGCCCGGTGGCGATCCGCCAATGGCGGGTTTTGGAAAATTGGACAGCAATCCTGTCCTTTTTAGCGGCACATAATTGCCAGAGATCGCGCATGCGAGCAAGCACATGTCTTAAACTGCATCCCTTCCGTAACGTCGCATCAGATCCGCATTGTCGGCAGGGCTGGCGAGGGCAGTCATGCGATCGCGGCGGTTGCGATTTTCTCCGCCGATGGCGCAACCGCATCGCTGTTGTGGTTGCGTATTTCGACCGGGGGGCGGAATGCGTTCAGGCGTGTTGACGAACGCGGGCCGGAGGGTGCAAGCCGCGCGGACCGGGCGTGCGCGGCGCCCGTGGGACACGGAAAACCACGGAACACGGGAAGGATGAGGACCATGCTGTTTGCCTCGGACAACTGGGCAGGCGTGCCGGAAGCGGTTGCGCAGGCTTTGAGCGAGGCGGCCGGCGGGGCCGGTCCGGCTTATGGCGACGATCCGGCGACGGCAGCGGTCGGCGACGACATCGCCGCGCTGTTCGGCCGGCCGGTATCCGTTTTCTATGTTGCGACCGGTTCGGCGTCCAATGCTCTTGCGCTGGCGGCCCTCGTGCCGCCGGGGGGCGTGGCATTCTCCCACGAGGCTGCCCATGTGCAGACCGACGAATGCGCCGCCCCGCTGTTCCTTTCGCCGGGCCTGCGTTTGGCGGGCATTGCGGGAGCGGGTGCGAAGGTGACCGCCGCGGACCTCGCCGCGACGCTCGATCGGTTCGGGCCGCCGGTGGTCCACCATGGCCGCGCGGCGGCCGTGACCATCACCAATGCCACCGAGCTCGGCACGGTCTACAGCGTTGAAGAGGTGGCGGCCATTGCCCGCGTTGTCCATGACCGCGGCCTGAAGCTGCACATGGATGGTGCCCGTCTCGGCAATGCGCTGGCGGCCACCGGAGCGACGCCAGCGGAGATGACGTGGCAGGCCGGCGTGGATGCACTGTCCTTCGGACTGACGAAGATCGGCGGCTGGTGCGCGGAATCGGTTGTGCTGTTTGGGCAGGACGGCGCGGCGGCCGATTTTCCCTATCTGCGCAAGCGGGCCGGCCATCTCATTTCCAAGAGCCGGTTCGTCTCCGCCCAGTTCGCGGCCCTGCTGAAGGATGGCCTGTGGCTGCAACTGGCGGCGCATGCCAACGCAATGGCGGCGCGGCTGCATGCCGGTCTTTCGCAACTGCCGGATGTTTCGTTCGATTTCGCTCCGGACGCGAATGCCTTGTTCCCGGCTGTGCCGGTTGTTGCCGCGGCGCGTCTGCGGGAGGCCGGAGCGGCATTTTATGAGTGGCCGGACGAGGGCTTCGCAATTCCCACCGGACCGAGCCGCGTGCGGTTGCTCCTCGTCGCCAGTTTCGCCACCACCGCAGCGGACGTGGATCGCTTCCTTGCGGTTGCCGCAGGCGCGG
>DAIPYB010000572.1:0-1969 GCA_036782955.1 Pseudoxanthobacter sp.
AACTCGAGCAGCTCTTCTTTGGCCATGGAGTTGATCTCCGTCTTTAAGCGCGAATTTCGGTCATCTGGTTCAGGTGTGGCAACCCGGCAGCGAGGCTCGGGGCCTCACCGCGCCGGGCTGCGCGGCGTGTTGCCCGCCGGACGTGCGCTGCTGTTAGCATCGCGCGCGGGTTTGCGCGACAGGAACTGCACGCCGGCAAGCTCGTGTTCGCTATTCCGGCGTCCCTCGGGGCGGGCCTGAGGACGGGCGTGCTGCTGCGCGCGCGGGCTTTCGCCCGCTTCCCCGCCTTCGCGGCGCTGGGCCGGGGCGGCCGGGCCGCGTCCGCCGCCAGCCGGGCCGCCGGCGCGCGGTGCGCGGTTGCCCTCGCGGGGCGGGCGGGCGGACTGGGGACGGTTGTTGCCGCCGCGCTGTCCGCCGCGATTGCCGTTCCGGCCCGCGCGCGCGCCGGCCGGCGCCGTCTCCGGCTCGCCGGGGGCGGGGCGGGGATCGGCCTTCACATCCGGATGCGCCGAGGCGCCCAGCGGCACGCGCTGGCGGATGAGCTTCTCGATGGCCTTCAGGTCGTCGCGTTCGTCGCCGGAGCAGAACGAGATGGCGATGCCCGAGGCGCCCGCGCGGCCGGTACGGCCGATGCGGTGAACGTAGCTTTCCGGCACGTTCGGCAGGTCGTAGTTGACGACATGGCTGACGCCATCGACATCGATGCCGCGGGCGGCAATGTCGGTCGCCACCAGAATCTTGACCCGGCCCTGACGGAAGGACTGCAGGGCACGCTCGCGCTGTCCCTGAGACTTGTTGCCGTGGATCGCCTCGGCGGCGATATCGGCACCCGCCAGCCCGCGCACCACGCGGTCCGCGCCGTGCTTGGTGCGGGTGAAGACGATGGCCCGGTCGATGGGCTCCTTCGTCAGAACGTCGGCCAGCAGGCGGCTCTTGGCGCTCTGGTCCACGAACAGCACGCTCTGCTCGATGCGGTCGGCGGTCTTGGCGACGGGGGTCACCTCCACGCTGGCCGGCTCGCGCAGCAGGCGCTCGGCCAGATCGGCGATCTCCTTCGGCATGGTGGCCGAGAAGAACAGCCCCTGACGCACCGGCGGCAGCTTGGCGATGATGGAGCGGATGGCGTGGACGAAGCCCACTTCAAGCATCCGGTCGGCTTCGTCGAGCACGAGAATCTCGATCTCGTCGAATTTCACCGCGCCCTGATCGTAAAGGTCGATCACCCGGCCCGGCGTGGCGACCAGCACGTCGACACCCGGCATGATGGCGCGCGCCTGCCGGCCCACCGGAACGCCGCCGATGGCGAGCGCGGTGGTCACCTTCATGAAGCGGGCATAGGCGCGGAAGGAATCGAGAATCTGGCCGGCAAGCTCGCGGGTGGGCGAAAGTACCAGCACGCGGCAGGCGCGACGGCCGGCCTTGCGCTTGCTGAGTTCCAGATGGTTCAGGATCGGCAGCGCGAAGGCTGCGGTCTTGCCGGTACCGGTCTGGGCGATGCCGAGCAGGTCCTTGCCGCGCAGCACATGCGGAATGGCCTGAGTCTGGATCGGGGTCGGCGCTTCATAGCCCTCGTGGGCAAGCGCCTTTAGAATCGGCTCGGCAAGGCCGAGTTCGCTGAAAGTTGTCAAAACCTGTCTTTCGTCTGAATGCGAATCATCCGGCGGGGCGGCACGGAGGAGTGCAGCCAGACGGCCTTCGCGGGTTCGTCGAGACGCCCCGCGTGACTGGGCAGTCGTAATATGACCTGGATGAGGTCCGGCAGGCCGACGATTTCGAAAGGATGCGAAACCTCGTTCACGCGGCCGGAACCCGGCGGATAAATGGGCGAAAGGCCGCAAAAGTCAAGCCTTTTCGCCTCTTTGTTTCTCGCGGACGCCGGCACCCAGCGGGCCTTCGGCCAGATTGAGGGTGAAGCGGCGCAGCAGCCAGGCGGTCTGTTCCAGAAGATCGCAGGCCGACCACAGCGTCT
>DAIPYB010000573.1:0-1949 GCA_036782955.1 Pseudoxanthobacter sp.
GACCCAGGGCTCGACAGACAGCAACTGGATCGGCGAAGACCTGTCCAAGCAGCAAGGCGCCGAGACCGAAGCCTGGTATGCCCCGTCCATGTACAACGTGGTCAAGCAAAATGGCCAGGACGTGCATCTGGTCATCAAGCCGGACGTCAATTGCGTGGTCAACTCCGGGCTCGGTTCGGTCCGCGGGGCTCGCATGGCGGAGAACCGTCGATCCGACATCACCGGAACGCAGGCGCAGCGCCTGACAGAACCGATGGTCTGGCGCTATGGCACCTGGCAGCCGACATCGTGGGATGATGCGCTGGACCTCGTGGCCCGCGTGACCGCGCGCGTGATCGACAAGGATGATGAGAACGACCTCTATGTCTCGATGTTCGACCATGGCGGCTCCGCAGGTGGCTATGAGAACACCTGGGGCACCGGAAAGCTCTACTTCGGTTCGATGAAGGTGAAGCACTGCCGGATCCACAACCGCCCGGCCTATAACTCCGAAGTGCACAGCACTCGCGACATGGGCGTGGAGAGTAACGCGCGAAAGTTGGTGATGCCCTGAGGGGCGGCATATCATGGCGGTGTTCAGACGCCGTCAATTCTCAGCCGAGAAAGGGATATGCCACATGTCGGAGACTACCATCAGCACGCTGCCCGATCCATCGGGGTTTTCGCCGGATCCACTGACGGACCTCATCCGGGAGGGTGCGCGCAAGCTGATCGAACAAGCGGTTGAGGCCGAGCTGGCAACGCTCCTCGCCGCGTTCGCTGAGGAAAGGCTCGATGACGGTCGGGCCAGGCTGGTGCGGCACGGACATTTGCCGGAGCGCGAAATCCTGACCGGGATCGGTCCGGTCGCCGTGAAGGTGCCGCGGGTACGGGATCGCAAGCCGGGAGCGGAGAGGATCTCCTTCACGCCCAGCATCCTGCCGCGCTACCTGCGCAAGGCCAAATCGGTCGAGGAACTGCTGCCCTGGCTCTACCTCAAGGGGGTCTCCACCGGCGATTTCGGCGAGGCGCTGGCCGCCCTTCTGGGGCCGGACGCCAAGGGCCTGTCGGCCAAGACCGTCACCCGCCTGAAAGCCAACTGGTGGTCCGAATACGAGGCTTGGGAGAAGCGCGACCTCGGAACCCGGCGGTTCCTCTACATCTGGGCCGACGGTGTCTACTTCAAGCCGCGCATGGCCGAGGAAAAGCAATGCGTTCTGGTCATCGTCGGGGCGGATGAATACGGCCGGAAGGAACTGCTGGCCATGACCGACGGCTTCCGCGAGAGCACCCAGAGCTGGCGCGAGGTGCTGCTCGATCTCAAGCGGCGCGGCCTCACGCAGGATCCCAAGCTCGCGATCGGCGACGGTGCCCTCGGCTTCTGGACGGCCCTGCGCGAAGTCTTCCCCACGACGCAGGAGCAGCGGTGCTGGCTGCACAAGACCATGAACGTGCTGAACGCGCTGCCGAAATCGGCGCAGGCCAGGGCCAAAGGACACCTGCACGACATCTGGCAGGCCGGGACAAAGGCCGAAGCCAACGTCGCCTTCAACTTCTTCGTCGAAACCTACGGCGTGAAATGGGACAAGGCGGTGGCCAAGCTGGTCAAGGATCGCGCGGAGCTGCTGACCCTCTACGACTATCCGGCCGAGCACTGGAAACATATCCGGACGTCAAATCCGATCGAGAGCACCTTCGCCACCGTCCGGCACCGCACCCGGCGAACCAAGGGCTGCCTGAGCCGAAAGACCGGGCTCGCCATGGCCTTCCGGCTGATGATGTCGGCGCAGAAGAAATGGCGGAGGCTCGACGGCCGGAACCGCCTGCCAGAGGTCATCAGCGGGGTTGAGTTCCGCGACGGCGTCCGCCACATTCAAGCTGCCGCCTGATCAAGCGTCACCAACTTTCGAGCATATCTCGCGCCGCGGCATGACACACGCCTTTCAGCAAGGCTAACTCAAATTGATGGG
>DAIPYB010000574.1:0-1932 GCA_036782955.1 Pseudoxanthobacter sp.
TGTAGGGCGCCAGCGGCGGCGGCGCCTGCGGCGGGGTGATGATTTCCACGGGCGAAATTTCGGAAGACATGACAAGGCACTCCTTGCGGGGCTGCCGGAAGGCAGTCGCAGCGGATGGAACAGGCAGATGTGGCGCAGGCCGGCGAGCGAGAGCCGCGCGCGGCTTTCGACGCGCCCGCCGGTTGTCACGGATCGGATGAGATTTTCCGGGACCGGCGCCCGGCGCCGCCCGATGGATAGAAGGCTAACAATGCCCGCGGCCGGAGCGGTAACCTTGAGTGCGCCATGGCTTGTTGCGTTTTCGGCAACACCTGGCCGCGAGGCGCGGCACACAAATTGCTCTTTCGGTCAAAACCGGTGCCGGCGCCAGCAGCGCCCGGCCGCCTTCTACCCCGCGGAGCGCGTGCCCATGAATTTCAACAGTTATCGCTATTTCAACGAGGTGGCGGCCACCCGCTCGATCCGTCGCGCGGCCGACCGGCTGCATGTCGCGCCATCCGCGGTCAGCCGCCAGCTGGCCATTCTTGAACACCAGCTGGGCACCCTGCTGCTGGAACGCTCAAACACCGGCATCCAGCTGACCGCAGCCGGGCTGATGCTGGAGCGCTACACCCGCCACATGTTCCGCGACCTCGAGCGGGTGCAGGAAACCATCCGCAATCTCAAGGGGCTGAAGCAGGGCGAGGTCAAGATCTGGGTCATGGAGGGGCTGGTGAAGGAGTTCCTGCCGCGCACCATCGCCGCCTTCAACGAGAAATATCCGGCCATCCGCTTTCAGGTGGTGACCGAGTCGTCGGACCGCATCATCGAGGCCCTGATCCGCGACGAAGCCGACATCGGCGTCGTCTTCAATGCCCGGCGGCGGCCGGGAATCGAGGTGGTGGCGGAACACACCGAGCCGGTCCGGTGCCTGGTTTCGAAGGACCACGTGTTCGCTGGCCGCGCCAGCCTGACGCTGGCGGAGGTGTGCAGCCAGCAGGTGGCGATCCATTTTCCCAGCTCGGGCATCCGCCAGATCTTCGACCACGCGGTCGCCCGCGCCCACCTCACCGCCGACGTCATCGTCTCCACCAACAACCTCGAACTGACCAAGACAATGGCCATGACGGGCCGCGCGCTCACCATCTCGCCGCTGCTGGCGGCCGGGCGCGAGGTGCGGGACGGTTCGCTGGTTGCCATCACCATCGACGACGAGGATCTCGCCGGTGTCACCTCCGCCGTGTGCGTCCACCGCGACCGGCAGCTTTCCTACGCGGCCAACGAGTTCCTGAAGCGCATCGGCGCCGATTTCAGCGCTCTCGGCGGGCCGCAGGAGCGCCTCAAAGGAGACCCGCTCCAGTGACCGGCGCCGCCCCGCCCGATGCCGCGGGCAGTGTCGGGGGGAGCGCTGCCTGCGGCGCTGGTGTTGTCGTTCCGGCAACACGGCAGATCACAAGTTCGGTTATGGCGCGGCGAAATTTGCTGTTAGCGTTTCCCCATCGCCAGAGAGCGGCGGCCCCCGATGCACGGCACCGGGCGAGAACCGCACAAGGCCGGCAAAGACCGGCCGGGCCATCGAGCCATTCCAGGGGTTTCCATGAAACTTGCAAGCAAAGCCGTTGAACTCGGCGTCTTTCTGCCCGTCGGCAATGGTGGCTGGATCACCTCCACCACCAGCCCGCAACTGCCGGCGACCTATGACTACAACCGCGAAGTGACGCTGATCGCCGAGGACATGGGCTTCGACTTCGCGCTCGCCATGGCCAAGTGGCGCGGCTACGGCGGACCCAGCCGGCACTGGGATTTCACGCTGGAATCCATGACGACCATGGCCGCCCTGGCCGAGGCGACCAGCCGCATCGGTGTCTGGGGCACGGTCCACACCATGATTTTCCACCCGGCGATCGTTGCCAAGATGGCCGCGGTGCTGGACCAGATTTCCGGCGGCCGTTT
>DAIPYB010000575.1:0-1909 GCA_036782955.1 Pseudoxanthobacter sp.
CACCAGCGATGCACGCTCGCCGCCCGGGGCGACATAATGCTTGGCACCGAGAAAGGTCTCGATGGAGTTGCCGTAGACCATGATGAGGCCGGTGATCGCCAGTGTCAGCAGGAACGGCGTGACGAACAGGCCGGCATAGAAATGCCAGCGCCAGACCGCGCGGTAAAAGCGTGCGCCCGCGGACGCACCGCCGCCGGAAGCGGCTTCGGTTTCATTGGACATGACTGGACCTCGGGGACGACAGGCGCAACGGCACTGTGTCCCGGTCAGAATGGGGGATGGGGCCGGCCGGACGAAGGACGGCCAGCGCACTGAACGAGGGGGAATGCCGGTTGCCAGTGCCGGTCTGGCTGCGCGCGCGCGCCGGCAGCCGCACGACCTCATGCCGAAGGCCAAGGCCTGTCGGAGAAGCGTAGTCCGGGCGGATTCTCGGGCGCGGGGCGGGAAATGCGGTCGCTAGACGGCGGATTCCGACAGGCCGCCGGGGGGCGCTCTGGGGTCGCCGGGGGCGCCGGGCTGGCGCGGCCGGCGGCAAGGGTTCTGGCGGCGCGCGGTGCAGCGCCGGCGGCAAAGGCAGTGCGCCCGCAGAGGGCGGCTCTCTGCCTGCGGCGCCGGCAGCAGGGCCGCCGCAAACAGCAGGCAGCCGGAAAGGCAACAATCCGGCAGGTGCACGTCGCCGGACGATCCGTGCCGGCTGTCGGGAACCGCGGAGACCGGGTGCGCAACGCACAGCACGATCCCGGCCGTATCCGGGGCGGCCGGCGCGGCCATCGCGCCGCTGAGGACGGCGCCCAGCAGAGACTGAATGAGCAGGAACTGGATCGCAATCGCTGCGATCCACCCGCTCACGCTATGTCGCCGCCATATTTGCACCGTGTTCCGGCCTGCCGCTCGAATCCTGCCCTGCAAGTGCCTAGCATTGGACGAGGTCGATGCACAGGGCGGGGCGCGGTCAGAAGGCACCGATCGGCGCAAACCGGTTCCGGTCCGGCGCCTTCCGCCCGGGCGGCACCGGCTGTCTCGCGTCGTTGCCCTTTATCGCTGCCTTGTCGCACCTTATATGCGGCGGTATTCCAGTTCGTCCGCCACGGTCCCTTTCCGTCGCTCCGGCCGGTAGCCGGGCAGGGGATAGGAGATGAGGGCGGTCAGGGGACGTCAGGCCTCCCCGGGCTTCAAAGGGTTCTTTTCATGACGAACGCAGACGCTTCCTCCGCCACGGCCGGCCGCATTCCGGTGACCGTGCTGACCGGCTTTCTCGGCGCCGGCAAGACCACGCTGCTCAACCGCATTCTCACCGAGGATCATGGCAAGCGCTATGCCGTGATCGTCAATGAGTTCGGCGAGATCGGCATCGATGCGGAACTGCTCGTCGATACCGACGAGGAAGTGTTCGAGATGAACAACGGCTGCATCTGCTGTACCGTGCGCGGCGATCTCATCCGCACGGTTGAGAATCTGCTGAAGCGGCGCGGTGCCTTCGACGCGATTCTGGTGGAAACGACCGGCCTCGCCGATCCGGCTCCCGTCGCCCAGACATTCTTCATGGACGACACCGTGCGCCAGGCGGCTGCACTCGATTCCGTGGTGGCAGTGGCCGATGCCCGCCATCTGGTGCTGCGGCTGGCGGACACCGAGGAGGCCGCCCGGCAGATCGCCTTTGCCGACATCGTCCTGCTCAACAAGACCGATCTGGTCACCCCGGACGAACTGAAGGCGGTGGAGGCGCGCATCCGCGCCGTCAATCCGTTCGCCACCATCCATCGCACTGAGCGCTGCGCCCTGCCGCTCGACAAGGTGCTGGATCGCGGTGCCTTCGATCTTGACCGCATCCTCAGCCTCGCCCCGGATTTCCTCGACGACGATCATGGTCATGACCATGACCACGATCATGCCTGCGGACCGGACTGCG
>DAIPYB010000576.1:0-1897 GCA_036782955.1 Pseudoxanthobacter sp.
GTCAGCATGCTCAGCAATAAGGGAAAATACGGTCTCAAGGCACTGGTCCATCTGGCCGGCCTGCCGGCGGGACAGACGGCGCTGGCGGCAACAATTGCCGAGCAGAATAATATTTCCAAGAAATTCCTTGATGCGATCCTGAACGATCTGCGTAACGCCGGTCTGGTGCGCTCCAAGAAAGGCCCCGGCGGCGGTTATGCGCTGGCCAAGCCTGCGACCGACATCATGGTCGGACAGGCGATTCGCGTGCTCGATGGTCCGCTTGCCCCCATCAGCTGCGCCAGCCGCACCGCTTACCTGCCCTGCGACGACTGCGCCGACGTCACCGCCTGTTCCGTGCGCCTGATGATGCTGAAGGCGCGCGATGCCATGGCCGACGTGCTCGACCACACCTCCATTGCGGAAATGCGCGCCAAGGCTCATCTCGTCGCCGCCGGCGAGGCCGAGGCCGGCTTCTACGAGATCTGAGCCGAAGCCGCGTTCCTTGTCCTGCCGCGCGCGCGTCGTCACGCGAATGTGTTTCCGCGGGCGCATCCCGGCGCGGCACTGTGCCTGTGTTGGCAGGCCCTCCCGCCCATGGGGCCTGCTTTTTCGTGACATTCGTTCCTTCCCGCCGCGGTGACCGGAGCCCCTGATGACCCGCCGCCTGATCCGCCTCGTGCGTACGCTCATACTTATCGTCGCCGTGGTTTTCGTGACCGTTCTGGCGGTGCGCATCGTCGACAGCCTGCGCGGCCCCGCCTTGGAGCCATGGCACACCGTGGTGCCGCCGGAGCTGGACAAGGCCGAACTGGACAAGGCCGACTGGGCCGCCTATCTGGCCGCCGAGGACCGGGCCTTCGAGGTCGTGCGCCGCGATGTCACCGAGACCCTGCCGGCGGGCGAGCGGGTGCCCTACAATCGGTATTTTTCCGGCAGCCCCATCTATGCGCCGGCCATGAAGCATGACTGGAATCGGTCATACGAGCTGAAGCCCGACGGCCCGGTGAAAGGGGCCGCCGTCTTCATCCACGGACTGACGGATTCGCCCTACAGCCTGCGCCATGTGGCCGAGCTTTATCGCCAGCATGGCTTCGTGGCGGTGGGCCTGCGGGTGCCCGGCCACGGCACGGTTCCGGGCGGCCTGACCGAGGGCGACTGGCAGGACTGGCTGGCCGCCACGCGCCTTGCCATGCGTGAGGCGGCGAAGCAGGCCGGGCCGGGCAACCCGGTGCATATTCTGGGCTATTCCAACGGCGGCGCGCTGGCGCTGCTCTACACGCTCGATGCCCTGAAGGACCCCGTCCAGCCGCAGCCTGCTCAGGTGGTGCTGTTCTCGCCCATGGTCGGCGTCACGGAATTCGCCCGCTTTGCCGGAATTGCCGGCCTGCCGGCCCTTCTGCCCGCGTTCGCCAAGACGGCGTGGCTGAATATCCTGCCGGAGTTCAACCCCTTCAAATATAATTCTTTCCCGGTCAACGCCGCGCGTCAGTCCTACCTGCTGACGCAGGCCGTGCAGGAGGCGCTGCGTGCCCAGAGCAACAGCGGTTCGATCGGCCGCTTTCCGCCGGTGCTGACCTTCCAGTCCGTTCTTGATCACACGGTGCTGACCAGCGCCGTCATCTCGTCGCTGCACGGCGTCTTGTCGGGCGGCAACAGCGAACTGGTGCTCTACGATATCAACCGCAACGCGGCCGTGGATGCGGCGGAACTTTTCACCCCCCGCACGCTTGCCGCCACCAACCGGTTGCTGCCCCCGGCCCCGCGCCCGTTCCGGGCCACCGTCATCACCAACATCAGCCGCGACAGCGCCGCAGTGGAGGCGCGCACCACGCCGGCCGGTTCCTCGGAAGAGACCCGCACGCCGCTCGGCGCCCTCTATCCGCGCGGGGTCTATTCGCTGTCCCACATCGCGGTG
>DAIPYB010000577.1:0-1885 GCA_036782955.1 Pseudoxanthobacter sp.
AGGGAAGGGACTTGTGGCGCGCCTCAGCGCGCCACGGCCACATAGTGGTTCAGCCGCTTTTCGAGCGCCCGGAAGAAGGCGGTGATGATGAGTGTCAGGATATAGTAGATGACACCGGCGACCGCGAACATCTGGATCGGCATGTAGGTCTGCGAGGCGGCATACTGGGACACGCCCATCAGATCCATCATGGTGATGGTGGAGGCCAGCGAGGTGCCCTTGAGCAGGATGATGACCTCGTTGGAATAGGCCGGCAGCACGAAACTCCACGCCCGCGGCAGGATGACGAGCCGATAGGTGGTGAAGGTGGACATGCCGCAGGCCCGCGCCGCTTCAACCTCGCCGCGCGGCACCGCCATGATGCCGCCACGCACGATCTCGCCTGAATAGGCGGCGGTGTTCAGCACGAAGGTCAGCAGCGCGCAGATGTAGGCCTCGCGCAGGAATGGCCACAGGATGGAATCGCGGACGAAATCGAACTGGCCGAGGCCGAAATAGATCAGGAAGATCTGGACCAGCAGCGGCGTGCCGCGGAAGAACATGGAATAGGCCGCGGCCGGCCATTTGATCAGGGGATGTTCCGAGAGGCGCGCCAGCGCCACCGGCACCGCCAACATCAGCCCGAAGAAGGCGGCAATGACGACAAGCTGGATGGTGAGCCATGTGCCCTGAAGGTAGGAGGGGCCGTAAAGCTCGATCAGCGGCAGGTAATCTTCCATCTCAGTTCCTCCGGATGCCGCGGTTGGCGCGCTTTTCCAGACGGGCAAGGCCCCACATCGAAATCAGCGTGATGATGAGAAAGAAGACCGACGCCGCGAAATAGAACGTGAAGGGCTGGCCGGTGGTCTGGCTGGCCTGATTGGCTTTGCGCATCAGGTCGTCGAGACCGACGATGGAGACGAGGGCGGTGTCCTTGACGGAGCCTTGCCACAGATTGCCGAGGCCGGGCAGCGCGATCCGCCAGATTTGCGGAAGCTGGATATAGCGAAAGGTCTGCCAGCCGGAAAAGCCGTAGGCCCGCGCCGCCTCGATCTGGCCCTTCTGGATCGCCTGGAAAGCGCCGCGGAATGTTTCCGAGGCATAGGACCCGAAGATGATGGACAGCGCGGTCAGGCCGGCGCCGAACGGGCTGATCGCGATTGTGGTATCGTCACCCAGGATTTCCGACAGAACCTGCGTTCCGCCGAAATAAATCACGAGCAGGACGAGGAATTCCGGAATGCCGCGCAGGAAGTTGGTCAGCGCGTAGGCCGGAACGGACAGCCACTTGCGCGGCGAGAGCTTGGCAAGTGCAAGCAGGATTCCCAGAACAAGCCCCACGATGACGGTGCAGATCGCCAGAAGCAGCGTCATCTGCAAGCCGGTCAGGAGCAGCGGGAGATAGGCGATAAGGTTATCCATGTCCCCGTCCATGTACCCGGAGCCGGCTTCCCCCCGTGGAAGGTCCGCTCCCCGTCGTCTTCATCGGCATGGCCCCCGAGGGGTCTGCAATCCGGCGGCACAGGGGCGCCGCCGGAGGCAGGAAGCGGCCGGGATCAGAGCCGCGGCGCGATATCGGTCGAGATGTAGCGCTTGTTGATCTCGGCATATTTGCCGGAGGCGATCAGTTCCTTCAGCGCGGCGTTGAACTTGTCCTTGAGCTCGGTATCGGCCTTGCGCAGGCCGATGCCCGCGCCGGGTCCCAACGTGGCATTGTCATAGACCGGCTCGCCGATCGGCTGGAAGCGCGCGCCCTGCGGCGAGTTCAGCCAGTCATCGAGCACCACGGCATCGGCGAACACCACGTCGACGCGGCCGGACGACAGGTCGAGGGTGGAGTTGTCGAGGGTATCGTAGAACTGCACCTTCACGCCCGGCAGGTTCTTGGCCATGTAGTCGGCCATGG
>DAIPYB010000578.1:0-1882 GCA_036782955.1 Pseudoxanthobacter sp.
CGCCGCGCGGCGCTGGCACGCATTGCTGGCGACGATCACCGGCTGGTGGCACTTTCACCGGGCGACATGGTGATCTTCTCGTCGCGCACCATTCCCGGCAACGAGAAGGCGGTCGGGTCCATCGTCAACGCGCTGGCGGCACGTGGCATTGAGATTGTCACGGATCGGGATGGCCTGGTGCACGTTTCCGGACATCCGCGGCGCGATGAGATGCGGGAGCTTTACGGCCTGCTGAAGCCGCAGGTGGCGCTGCCGGTTCATGGCGAGCCGTTGCATCTGGCGGAGCATGCCCGGCTGGCCCGCGGGCTTGGCGTGCCGGAAGTGATCATTCCGCACAATGGCCTGATGGTTCGGCTGGCTCCCGGGCCTGCTGAGGTTATCGACGAGGTTCACGCCGGCGTCCTTTACAAGGACGGTCGCCTGCTGGTGGAGCCGGAGCAGTCCGGCATGGAGGATCGGCGCCGGGCGTCGTTCAACGGCGTTATCGTTGTGTCGCTCGCTCTCGACAGCAAGGGCACCGAGCTGGCCCCGCCGACCGTGACGCTGGTTGGCCTGCCGACGGCGACCCGAGAGGGCGTGCTGTTCTCCGCCATCGTGCAGAAGGCGGTGGTTGGGGCTCTGGAGAGTATCCCGCGGGTCCGGCGCAAGGATCACGCCCTTGTGGCGGAAGCCGTGCGCCGCGCCGCGCGGGCATCCGTCGCGGAAAAGTGGGGCAAGAAGCCGGTCTGCCGCGTGGCTGTGGCTGCGCTCTGATGACCAGGCTCCGGTGGCTGGCATTGCCGGCCACCGGAGGTGCGTGGCCGGGTCGCTTCCCGCACAGGCCGGGGCGACCGGCCGGCGGCGCGACGACGGGCTCGGTGGCCGGAGCATTCGCAACGATGCCAGATTGCTGACTGGCTCGTGTGCGCAATATTTGTGCAGGGACGTCGTCGCGGCAGCCTTCGCGGGCCGCCTGTGGCAGCAGCCTGTATGCGTTGGTCGCTGGCCGAATCGTTAACCTGGAAGCTGCGCCGGGCTAAATCAGCGTCACAGCGATGCGGGGTCGTTCGGCTTCGGTCTGCCTTGCAGAGAGATTTGTCTCATCCCTGCGGTGGAAGCTCCTATTGTCCCGGCCCATGTCCGCCGCTCGGTTGATGTCAGGCATCTGGCGACAAGCGGCGGCAGCGGTTCGCTATCATGCCGCCGACCGCTCGCGGGCGTCTCGTCGCCCGGAACGCACGCATCTTCAAGGTGGCGGCAGGCTGTCGAGGCTGAGCCGATTTCAGCGAAAGACGCCGAGATATCAATGATTTGAGTCTGCTCGAAAAAAACTATGACAGCCGTTATCCCGTCTGTCGGCGAAACGGAGCATGCGGCTTCCATTGGCGCTGCAGGTCTGAGGGTAACCGGATTGATCTGGTCATGAATGTCGGGCGAAGCGACCCGCACAAAATAAAAGCAAGGCCCGAAGGCCTTGCTGTACTAGTTCCGCGTCCTACCCTACTGCCCTCGTTATGGAGTTGAGGGGTGTCTCCTCCCAACTCAGGCGGCTGCAAGCCGAAGCTGCGCCGAGGGTCTTCCTCCCAAGACTTAGACCGCGATGCCTTATCGACTGAAGGCCGGCTCGGAGACCGTCAGTCCTTTGTTATGAAGATACCGTAGCGCATCGAATCCGCTTTGTCATCATTTTGTGCATGGCAAGCCCAACTTTTTTGCGTTTGACAGCATTGCTGACCTTTTTTGCCGGATCAGGCTTTGCTAACCGACACCTTGCGTTTTGGCGGCCGGGCCTGTTCACTCCCCCACCGGCTCACGGTTGCCATTATTGTCCGTCAATCAGCCTCGCATCCGCGAGCCTCCGATCCCCCTTGTGCAAGAGCACCCGGAATGCGCCTCTCCCGCT
>DAIPYB010000579.1:0-1873 GCA_036782955.1 Pseudoxanthobacter sp.
TGTCGTCCGGGGTGATGGCGGAAATGCCCTCGATCAGCATCGAGTCGGTTTCGACTTCCGTGCCGAAGGCAAGACTGGTCAGCAACGCCAGCTTATGGGCGGTGTCGAACCCTTCCACATCGAAGGTCGGGTCCGCCTCGGCATAACCAAGACGCTGCGCCTCGGCCAGACAGGTGCCGAAGTCCGGCCCCTCCCGCTCCATGCGGGTCAGGATATAATTGCAGGTACCGTTGAGGATGCCGTAGACGCGGCTGATGTGGTTGCCGGCGAGCGCCTCACGCAGGCAGCGCACGATGGGAATGCCACCGGCCACCGCCGCCTCGAAGCCCACGGTGGCGCCGGTCTCGTCGGCCTTGCGGGCAATGCCGTTGCCGTGGCGGGCAAGCAGCGCCTTGTTGGCGGTCACAACGGGAAGGCCGCGCGCAACGGCGGCATCCACGGCGGAACGCGCCGCGCCCTCGTCGCCGCCGATCACCTCGACCAGCACATCGATGCCGTTGGACATAGCCAGCGACGGCGCATCCGAAAACCACGTCACGTCGGAAAGATCGACGCCGCGATCCTTGTTGCGCGAACGCGCGCTGACCGCCGTGACCACGATCGGACGTCCGGCCCGGGCCTCAAGCTCGGCCCGCTGGCGTTCCAGAAGGCGGACAACGGCTACGCCGACAGTACCAAGGCCGGCAAGGCCAACTCGCAGAGGCTCAACCATCCCGGTTGTCAATCCTAGAGGGCAGCCGCACAAGCGACCGGCGAACCGGGGCGCGGCTGCGGAGATAAGAATAACGGTCCGCGGACCGGGTGGCACCGCGACCGATCGCAGCCCCCGCCCGGCCGCCGACCACGGTCGACAGGCCACGGCCAGCAAACCGTCGCGATGAGCCGCGAGCCGTTCATCGCGCCCCGTCGCCCGCAGCCCCGCCGGCAGGCGGGGCGGACAGACGGCGCCGGGGAAAAGACAAAGCCCGCGCCCTCAGCGCGCAGCGCTGATCGGGATGACGTTGTGCAATGTTTCCTCAGCCGTTTCAAGGAAGCGACGAAGATTTCGCGCCGCCTGGCGGATGCGCTGTTCGTTTTCAACCAGCGCGATGCGCACATAGCTGTCGCCATGCTCGCCAAAGCCGAGGCCGGGCGAAACGGCAACGTCGGCCTTCTCCAGCAGAAGCTTGGAGAATTCCAGCGACCCGAGATGACGGAATGCCGGCGGAATCGGTGCCCACGCAAACATCGAGGCCCGCGGCGACGGCACGTCCCAGCCGGCGCGGCCGAAGGAATCGACCAGAATGTCGCGGCGGCGGCGATAGATGTCGCGCACTTCCTGAATGGCGGCATCGCCGCCGTTGAGCGCGGCAGTGGCAGCCACCTGAATGGGCGTGAAGGCGCCATAATCCAGATAGGACTTCACCCGCGTCAGCGCGGCGATCAGGCGCTCGTTGCCCACCGCGAAGCCCATGCGCCAGCCGGGCATGGAAAACGTCTTGGACATGGAGGTGAATTCCGCCGCCACGTCCGTGGCACCGGGCACCTGCAACACCGAGGGCGGCGGCTCGCCTTCGAAATAGATCTCGGAATAAGCCAGATCCGACAGCACGAAGATCTCGTGCTTGCGGGCGAAGGCCACCACATCGCGGTAGAAATCGAGATCGGCGACCGCGGCGGTCGGGTTCGCCGGGTAGCACAGGATGACCGCGATGGGCTTGGGAATGGAGTGCACCACCGCGCGCTCGAGCGCGTGGAAGAACTCCGGCCCCGGATCGGCCGGCACCGAGCGCACGACGCCGCCGGCCATCAGGAAGCCGAAGGCGTGAATCGGATAGCTCGGGTTCGGCACCAGCACCACGTCGCCCGGCGCGGTAATGGCCTGCGCCATGTT
>DAIPYB010000580.1:0-1865 GCA_036782955.1 Pseudoxanthobacter sp.
GGTGGGGGCAACGAGGTCGATCCACACAACGCCTTCAGGCAGCGGCGTGTTTTCTTCCCAGCGGCTGCGGCGCACCGGCCCGCGCACCGGCTGGCCGTCCTCGCCCGTCGCGGTTTCTTGCAGATAGCAGGTGATCATCGGCAAATTCTCCGCAAGGTACCCGGCGGGGCAGTTTCGGCCGGTCTGTCCGGCATGGGGCAGAAATGTGCCACCGGCAGCTCTCCGGCAATGGCTCTGTTGTGCGTCAGGGATATGACAGGCGCAATCGCATCGCGCATCTCCGCCGGATCGCCCCCCGGAAAAGGAGCGGACATGGGTTTGCCCTTCTCGGGCCTGCCTTCTTAAGGCGGTCTTCAGCCTGAACGAAAGCCTTTATGGCCGCAGGCGATTTCGTTTGGCCCGGCAGGGCCGTTCGCGCTATGCAAAAGCACTCCCAGATCCAGCGACAAGACCGGCCATGGCGCGAGACCTCGATCCCTACCGGCTTTCCAGCCCGCAGATTTTCCTGTGGCGGATGGTGATCTTCCTCATCATCGCAGCCTGTGTCGGCGTGGTGCTCTACCGCTCCGTGGCGCGTGCGTTCATGGCCAATCCCGGCCTGAACGGGCTGATCTGGGGCGTGCTCATCATCGGCATCGTGCTGGCTTTCCGGCAGGTGATCCGCCTGTTTCCCGAGGTCGCGTGGGTCAACGGCTACCGCGCCGGCTATGCCGGGCTGGAAGTGCGCCGGCCGCCGGTTCTGCTGGCGCCCATGGCCGCCCTCATCGGCGATCGCTTCGGCGACAAGCCGCTGTCCACGCCGGCGCTGCGCACCATTCTCGATTCCATCGGTACCCGTCTGGACGAGGCGCGCGACATATCGCGCTATCTGACCGGGCTTCTGGTTTTCCTCGGCCTGCTCGGCACTTTCTGGGGCCTGCTGCAGACCGTCAGCGCGGTCGGCTCCACCATCGCCTCGCTCAATGTGGGTTCGGGCGATTCGGCGGTGATCTTCGAGGACCTGAAAAGCGGCCTCGCCGCGCCGCTGTCGGGCATGGGCATCGCGTTTTCGTCCTCGCTGTTCGGCCTGACGGGCTCTCTCATCCTCGGTTTTCTCGATCTGCAGGCCAGTCAGGCGCAGAACCGCTTCTACACCGACCTTGAGGACTGGCTTTCCAGCGTGACCGAGATTCTGCCGGCCGATGTCGCCGCTCCCGCCGGGGTGCCGGGCGATGTATCCGCCGCCCTTGAGCGGCTGGCGCAGGTGGTGCAGGAATCCTCGTCCGGCCGCAGCGCCACCGCCGCCATGGCCAATCTGGCGGAGGGCATCCAGGGGCTCGTGCAGCACCTGCGCGCGGAGCGGCAGATGCAGCGCGAGCAGGCCGAGGCCATGGTGCGCCAGCAGGCCCGCATCGAGCATTTCCTCGAGATGCTGGCCGGCGCCGTCGAGCACGACCGCCGGCGCTGACCGGCGCGCGAAACCGGCAGGCCCCGTGCCGGCCGCGAAGCGTCCTTCAAGGAGACCGTCATGTCCCTCGGCCGTCGCCGCACCGCGACCCACCTCGATCAGTGGCCCGGCTTCGTGGATGCCCTCTCGACGCTGCTGATGGTGTTCGTCTTCCTGCTGTCGGTGTTCATGCTGGCGCAGTTCCTGCTGAGCCGCGAGGTGACCAGCAAGGACACGGCGCTGACCCGCCTCAACGCCCAGATCGCCGAACTGACCCAGCTTCTGGCCATGGAGCGGGCCGCCAAGGCCGACACGCAGGACAGCCTTGCCCAGCTTCAGGCCAGTCTCGATGCCGCCATCGCCGACCGGGACCGGCTGCAGGGCCTGCTGGCGGCTGCGCAGGGTTCTTCCGCCGGGGCTGGCAGTCAGGTGAGCGAGC
>DAIPYB010000581.1:0-1862 GCA_036782955.1 Pseudoxanthobacter sp.
GCCCTTGCCCTTCGGGGTGATGACGTGGATCAGGACCGGTCCGCCGGTGTCGGCATCGCGCACGTTCTTCAGCACCGGAACGAGCTGTTCGAGGTCATGCCCGTCGATGGGGCCGACATAATAGAAGCCCAGTTCCTCAAACAGCGTGCCGCCCATGGCCAGCCCGCGGGCGAATTCCTCCGCCCGCGCCGCGCCGCGCTCCACGAACGGCGGCAGGTTGCGCACGAGGCCTTTCATGACCTCGCGCAGGCCAAGATAGGTGCGGCCGGAAACGAGCCGCGCCAGATAGCCGCTCATGGCGCCCACCGGCGGCGCGATCGACATGTCGTTGTCGTTGAGGATGACGATGAGGCGCGAGCCGAGCGCACCGGCATTGTTCATGGCCTCGTAAGCCATGCCGGCGGAAATGGAGCCATCGCCGATGACGGCGACGACATTGCTCTTCTCGTCCTTCAGGTCGCGCGCCACCGCAAAGCCGAGGCCGGCGGAAATGGAAGTGGAGGAGTGGGCCGCGCCGAAGGGGTCGTATTCCGATTCCGCCCGCCGGGTGAAGCCGGAGAGGCCGCCCGGCTGGCGCAGGGTGCGGATGCGATCGCGCCGTCCGGTGAGGATCTTGTGCGGATAGGCCTGATGGCCGACGTCCCAGATCAGCTTGTCGCGCGGCGTGTCGAAAACGTGGTGCAGCGCCACCGTCAGTTCCACCACGCCGAGGCTGGCGCCAAGGTGGCCGCCGGTGACGGAAACCGCCGAGACCGTTTCCCGGCGTACCTCGTCGGCGAGCTGCCTGAGCGCGGCTTCCGGCAGCCGGCGCACATCCTGCGGCGTCACAACGCGGTCGAGCAGCGGTGTCTCAGTTGGAACGGTCACACTCGTTCTCCGAAATTCAAGGCCCCGTCATAGGGCCAGCGGCCCTGCCGCCGCAAGGGCGCAGCGCCACCATCGTTGCGCCTGCCATTGCGTGCGCCACCCGCAAAGCGCGAATAAATTGCGCGATATGCGGGATTTCACAAGCGACTTGGAATAAAATTCCCATTTTAGAGAAGGTGTGGGGAGGGAATTTTAATTTCTATTCCTTTGGCCGATGTGTCGTCCGTTCTGCCATTCGCGACCGGCTGGCATAGTCGGCGGCATGGGGCCGTCCGATCTTGCGCGATCGATCTTGCGGGCCGGCCGCGAGATGCCAACACGGGGAAAGATTGCAATGAAGAAGACCCTTCTGGCCAGCCTGCTGGCCGTGGGCCTCGGCGTTATCGCCGGTCCCTGGAGCCCCGCGCGGGCCGAGGAGCCGACCAGCATCCTCAATGTCTCCTATGACATCTCGCGCGAACTCTATGCGGCCATCGATGCCGCATGGCAGAAGAAATATGCGGCCGAAACCGGCAAGACCATCGAGGTCAAGCAGTCGCACGCCGGCTCTTCCAAGCAGGCCCGCGCCATTCTGGAAGGGCTCGAGGCCGATGTCGTCACCTTCAATCAGGTGACCGACGTCGACGTTCTGGTGAAAGGCGGCCTCGTGGACAAGGACTGGCAGAAGCGCCTGCCGGACAACGCCTCGCCCTATTATTCGCTGCCGGCCTTCCTTGTGCGCGCCGGCAATCCGAAGAACATCCGCGATTGGGGCGATCTCGTGCGCGACGACGTGCAGGTGATCTTCCCCAACCCGAAGACCTCGGGCAACGCCCGCTACACCGTGCTGGCTGCCGAGGCGTTCGCGCGTGAAAAGTTCGGCGGCGACGAGGAGAAGGTCAACGCCTTCCTGAAGAAGCTGTTCGCCAATGTGCCGGTGTTCGACACCGGTGGCCGCGCGGCCACCACCACCTTCGTGGAGCGCGAGACCGGCGACGTGCTGATCACCTTCGAGG
>DAIPYB010000582.1:0-1861 GCA_036782955.1 Pseudoxanthobacter sp.
CGCAGGCGCGGTCGTATCGCGGAAATGGGCTGTCATACGATCCTCCCAGATCGGTTTTGCTTTTTGCTAAAATTAACTAACCGGTCAGTCCTTATCAAGAGCCGTCAGGCCCCGGAAAACACCGGTATTTCCCGCTTCAGGAATGCATACCGGCCGCAGGCCGCATCTGCGGTTGCAGCCACTGTCAATCCTGCCAGCCTGTCGAGCGCTGCGGCCGGCGCCTCGCCGCCAGCCGCCATCAGCACCAGCCGCGTCGCTTCCGTGGCGCGCGGCGAGAGCCCGGCGCTGCGTCGGGCCGCCTCCAGCGCGGCCGCGAGCGGATCGGCGCTGACGGCATTGATGAAGCCGGCCGTTTCCAGCCGGGTGGCCGTGAGGCGGGCGCCGGTCAGCGCCATTTCGCGCAGCAGTGCCTGCGGCATCAGGCGGCCGAGGCGCTGCAGGCCCGACCAGCCGGCCGTCACCCCAAGCCCGGTCTCCGGCAGGCCGAACACGGCGTGGGGAGCGGCGAAGCGCACATCGCACAGCGCGGCCAGTTCCAGCCCGCCGCCGAGTGCCGCGCCATTGATGGCACCGATCAGCGGCATCGGCAGGCTGGCCAGACGCTCGAACAGCCGGTGGCCGCGGGCAACCCACTGCCGCGAGAACGCCAGCGGATCGAGTGCACCCCATGCGGCGATATCGGCGCCGGTGGAAAACGCCCGCTCGCCCTCCCCGGTCAGCACCGCGGCGCGAAGGGCGCGGTCATCGCCCAGCGCCGCGGCCGCCTGTTCCAGCGCATCGAGCAGCGCCTCGTCCAGCGCATTGCCGCGACCGGGGTTGGAAAGCGTCAGCACCGCCACGCCCTCCCGCCGGGTTACCAGCAGCCGGCCGCTCATGGCGCGCCCGGCGGCGGTTCGGTGGTCTCAAGGCCGAGAGCTGACAGCGCGGCCCGGCCCACTGCCTCGTCCTCCGGCCCGGTCGCACCGGAAACGCCGATGGCCCCGACGATACTGCCCCCTGCCACCACCGGCAGGCCACCCTGCCAGGTGATCAGCCGCTGGCGCCCCGAAAGCGCAATCGCAAGCGCGGGTTCGGCGGCCATGCGCGCACCGAACGCGTGCGTGGTCTTGCCCATGGTCGCCGCCGTATAGGCCTTGTCGAGGGCGAAGGTAGCAATCGGCGCGGCAACGCCATCGGCCCGGCGCAGGCAGAGCACCTCGCCCGCCACGTCCGTTATGGCAACGGCAATGCCGAGCCCGGCCTTTCCCGCAGCCGCAAGCGCGGCATCCGCAAGTGCCGCCGCCGCGGCGCAGGAAAGCGAGGCGCGATGCTGCAACAGGTCGGTTTCGCTGAACCTCAAGGCGCTCATGGCTTTGTCTCCGGACTGTAGTCCAGCACCGTCAGGGCGCCGACGTGGGGCTTCAGCCATGCCGCGAAGGCGACATGGGCGGGATGGACGAGATAGGCATCGCGGTCCGCCACGCCATCGAAGGTGAGCAGGAAAGCATGGCTATGGCCGTTGGCGAGGCCCTCCGGGCTGGTGTCGCGCCCCCACTCCAGCGCCACGACACCCGGCACCTGCTGCCGGAGTGCGGCGAAGCGTGCCTCGCCTTCGGCGACGATTTGCGGCGGGGTGCCGGCACGAAAACCCAGCAGGACGACATGGCGCACACCCGGCGAAGGGCGGGCGCTTTCTGCGTTGGCACGGTCTGGCATCAGGATGTCTCCTCTCCGCCGGCTGCGACGAGGCAGATGCGGATGTCATTGACATTGGTACCCGTCGGCCCCGTCACCACCGCATCGCCCAAAGCGGCGAAGAAACGGTGACTGTCATTGGCTTCGAGGGCGGCATGGGCATCGAAACCCAGCGCGCGGGCACGGG
>DAIPYB010000583.1:0-1851 GCA_036782955.1 Pseudoxanthobacter sp.
AGCAGAACGAGGACTACCTGTACGCCAAGCTCGATCAGGCCCTGCACCGCGATCCGGAACAGGGCCGTAAGGAGGGCATGCGCCAGTTCCTCGACGAAAAGTCTATCAAGCCGGGCCTGCAGGCCTACCGGCGCTGAAAAACGGCCCGGCTGCGCGGCGTTTCTTCCCCGCCGCGCAGCCGGGCCGCAAGGGCGGGCGTCCCGGGGGCTCCGGTGCGCCCGCCCACATCCTGCTGCGGCGCAGCAGACAGACGACAAGCCAAGCGAACGACAAGCGACGAACACGGTCGTCAAGACCGGCAAAGACCGCATCCCAGGAACGCTCAGAGACCGCCATGAACGCCTTCACCGCATCCGTGTCCTCTGCCGCCCCGCCGCCGGCCCATGCCGCCATCGAACGGCTGCTGCGGCCGCGCTCCGTCGCCATCGTCGGGGCTTCCGCCACGCCGTCCGCGCTGGGCGCGGCGGTGCTGCGCAATCTTGAGCGGGCCGGCTATGCCGGCGATATCCACCTCATCAACCCCAAGCGTAGCGAGATCGGCGGCCGGCCCTGCGTCGCCACCATCGACGATCTACCGGATGGCGTCGATTGCGCGGTGCTGGCGGTGCCGCGCGAGGCGGTGTTGCCGGTGATCGCGGCCTGCGGCCGCAAGGGTGTCGGCAGTGCCATCATCTATGCCGCCGGCTTTGCCGAAGGCGGCGAGGAAGGACGCGCCCAGCAGGACGAGATCGGCCGCCTTGCCGCCGAATACGGCATGGCGATCGAAGGCCCCAACTGCCTCGGCATGGTGAACTATGTCGACGGCGCCCCGCTGACCTTCGTGGAGGTGCCGGCGGTGCGGCTGGGCACCCGGCGCGGCGTGGCGATCGTCTCGCAGAGCGGTGCGATGGCGGCGGTGCTCAACACCTGCCTCAACGACCGCGAACTCGGTATTTCGTTCTCGGTGTCCACCGGCAACGAGGCGGCGAGCGGCCTTGAGGACTATCTCGATTATCTGGTGGACGATCCCGCGACCGACGTGATCGCCATTATCGCGGAGCATTTCCGCAGCCCGCGGCGGCTCATCGCCTTTGCCCGCCGGGCGCGCGCGGCCGGCAAGCCGGTGGTGCTGCTGCATCCCGGCCGCTCGGATGCCGCGCGTGCCTCCGCTGCAACCCACACCGGCGCCATGGCCGGCGACCACGCTATCATGCGCGTGCGGGTGGAACACGAGGGCATCATTCTGGCGGAGACGCTGGAGGTGCTGATCGACGTGACGGAAATCCTGCTGCGCTGCCCTGCGGCAGCCGCGCCGGGTGTTGCGCGCGGCACCGCGGTGCTGACGGAATCGGGTGCCTTCAAGGCCCACGCGCTTGACCTGTGCGAGGAAGTCGGCCTCGGCCTGCCGCCGCTTTCGGCGGAAACCGACAGCCGGCTCAAGGCGTTGTTTTCCGATTTCATTCCGACCAGCAATCCTCTGGACATCACTGCGCAGGGTCTGGTCAATCCGCAAATCTATTACGACACGCTGAACGTGCTGCTGGCCGATCCCGATTATGGCAGCGTGCTGCTTGGCATCATCCTGTCGGATATCGAGACCTCGTCGCGCAAGCTCGGTCCGATCATAGAGGCCATCCGCGTCCTGCGGCCGGAAAAGCCGGTGCTGTTCTCCGGCCTCGACGAGGGCGCCGAGGTGCCGGCGGGCCTGATCCGTGCGTTGCGCGAACTCGGCGTGCCGGTGTTCCGCTCGGCCGAGCGGGCGATCCGCGCCCTTGCGGTGCTGGCGCGCGCGGCGGCGCACCGGCCCGGCGCCACCCATGGAGACGCAGCCGGCAATGCCCCTGCCGCCGTGCCGCTTTCCGCGCTGCCGTC
>DAIPYB010000584.1:0-1841 GCA_036782955.1 Pseudoxanthobacter sp.
ACACCGCCTTCCGCATTCCCTTCACCACCTTCCTGATCCGCGCCTACATGCTGGATCTGCCGCGCGATCTCGACGAGGCCGCCATCATGGATGGCGCCAGCGAGGGCCAGATCTTCCGCAAGATCACCCTGCCCCTGTGCCGGCCGATCATCATCTCATGCGTCATCCTGCATGTCCTGTTCGCATGGAACGAATATCTGTTCGCCATGATCTTCACCAGCGGAACGGATTTGCAGACGCTTCCGGTGGGCCTCACCTCCATCATGGCCCGGCACGGCACCAACTACGCGGTGGTCTTCGCGGCGATGACGATTTCCGCGCTGCCGATCGTGCTGATCTTCTTTGCCGCGCAGCGCTATTTCATCCGCGGCCTGTCGGAGGGCATGGGCAAATGACGCGCCCGGCGACACCGCCTGTTTCCATCACGGCATCTGACGGCTCTGGAATGACTGCGATGACTGCACCCGCCCTTGTCGCGGTCGGCGACAACTGCCTCGATGTCTATCTTTCGCGCGGCGAGCTGACCGTCGGCGGCAACGCGCTGAACGTGGCGGCGCAGTGGCGCCGGGCGGGCCTGCCGGCGCGCTATTTCGGCGCCGTCGGCACGGATGCGGAAGGCGACATCGTGCTGGCGGAAATCGCCGCTGCCGGCCTCGATGCCGCCGACACCGAGCGCCGCCCCGGCGAAACGGCGGTAACGCTGCTGCGCGACCGCGACGGCGACCGCCATTTCCTGCACGAGTCGTTCGGCGTCGGCACCCACTACATGCCCTCTCCGGCGCGCTATGCCGCGCTGGCGGCGGCGGGCTGGGTTCACCTTGGCACCAATGCCAGCCCCGCTCTGGTGCGCCGGCTGGCGGCCGACGGCATCGGCTTCAGCGTGGATCTTTCCACCGCGCCGTTCGCCCTGCCGCTGCGCGGGGTGCCGGTGGTGTTCGCTTCCGGGCCGTAGGCGGCCGAGGCGCCGGTGGAACCGCTGATGCAGCGCCTGCGGGCGGAAGGGGCCGGCACGGTGGTGCTCACCTGCGGCCGGCGCGGCGCCTTCCTGCTGGACGAGAACGGCCTCGTCGCCGTGCCGGCCCGCCTCGTGGCGGTGGTGGATACCTGCGGGGCGGGCGATAGCTTCATCGCCGCGTTCCTCGCCGCCTTCATCGGCGGCGGCCGGCCCGCCGCGCCGGCCCTGCGCGCGGCGGCGGAAGCGGCCGCCGTGACCTGCACCCACCTCGGCGGCTTTCCGCAGGCCCCGCGCCCGATCCCGCCGTGGCTGCCGGAAAAATACGCCGCCTTCATCGGGCAAAAACCAACTGGGCAAGAACCCGCTGGGCAAAAACCAGCTGGGCAGAAACCGGTTGGAAAAGAACCGGTTGGACAAGAATCTGCCGGACAGGCGCACGCCGGGCTGCAACAGGAAGGCTGATTGCCATGACCACGCTCACCCTGCGGCCGCCGGTTGCCGCCGCCCCTTCCGACCGCTCGTTCTGGCTGCAGGACCTTGCCCTCGATGCTGCCACGCCGCCGCTCTCCGGCGCGGTCGAGGCCGATGTCGCCATTATCGGCGGCGGCTATGCCGGGTTGTGGACGGCGCTGCGCCTGCGCGAGCAGGCCCCGGATATCCGCGTCGCGGTGCTGGAGGCCGATTTCTGCGGCTCCGGCGCTTCCGGGCGCAATGGCGGGCAGGTGCACACATGGTTCGCCGAAATCGATCTTCTGGCCGCCGTCACCGGCCCGGAGGAGGCGCTTCGGCTGTGCCGCGACACCGCCGAAGCCATCGACGAGCTCGACGGCCTGCAGCGCAGCGGCACCATCGACATGGACCTGCGTCTCGACGGCTGGCTGTGGAC
>DAIPYB010000585.1:0-1813 GCA_036782955.1 Pseudoxanthobacter sp.
CGGAGCATGATATCGACACCCTGCAGGACAACCACGATGCGTTCGTCAGGAACCATGGCCGCGCCAACGGCCGCATCGAGGTGCGCGTGGGCATCGAGTGGGTGCCGCTGGCCTCGCCCGACCTGCTGCGGGAAGCGCGCGCGCTGGCCGACAGCCTGAAGACCGGCGTGCATGTCCACCTCAACGAGTCGAAGACGGAAGTCGATTTCTCGCTGGAGAAGTTCGGCCGCCGGCCGACCGAACTCGCCTATGAAACCGGCCTGCTGGGCCCCGATTGCGTTGCCGCCCACTGCGTCTGGCTCGACGACCGCGAAATCGCTCTGATGGCCGAAACCGGCACCCACATTTCCCACAACCCTTCCTCCAATGCCAAGCTTGGCAATGGCGTGGCGCGGGTGCCGGAAATGCTCGCCGCCGGCATCAATGTCGGGCTCGGCCACGACGCGGTCGAGTGCAACAACAGTGCCGACATGTTCGAGGTCATGAAATGGGCCTCGCTCATCCACCGCGCCCACCGCGCGGATGCCAGCCTGATGCCGGCCGGCGACGTGCTGCGCATGGCGACCAATGCGGGCGCGAAAGCCCTCGGCCACGAGACCGGGGCCCTTGTCACCGGCAAGAAGGCCGACATCATTCTGGTGGATACCAACAATGCCATCTTCACGCCGCTGCTGCGCGAGGATGCCACCCACATGACCAGCCATCTGGTGTTTGCCGCCAACGGCAGCGTGGTGGACACATCGATCGTCGACGGGCGCGTGGTGATGAAGAACCGCCGCCTGACGCTGGTTGACGAGAACCGGATCGTCAGCGAGGCCAATGCCGCCTTCCGGCGCATCCGCGACAAGATGGTGGTGGTGCGCCGCCCCGCCGCCTGAGAGGAAACCGAGGACCATCCATCATGACGATTGATTTCAGCCGCGGCCTGTTCGGCCGTCTGCGCGCGGCCGCCGGTCCGGTCTGGACCGGCTATGTCGATCACCCGTTCGTGCGCCAGCTCGGCGCCGGCACGCTGCCGGAGGCCAGCTTCCGCCGGTTCCTGATGCAGGACTATCTCTTCCTCGTCCACTTCGCCCGCGCCTACGGCCTCTCGGTCTACAAGAGCGGGTCGCTCAGCGAACTGCGCGCGGCAGCCGGCGGACTTCAGGCGATCCTCGATGAGATTCCGCTGCATGTCGGCTACTGCGCCGGCTGGGGTATCAGCGAGGCAGACATGGCGGCCGAGCCCGAGGCCCCGGAGACCATCACCTATACCCGCTTCGTCATCGACACCGGCCATGCAGGCGACCTGCTGGACCTGACGGTGGCGCTGATGCCCTGCGTCGCCGGCTATGCGGAAATCGGCCAGCGGCTGATCTCCGATCCCGCGACCGTGCTGGAAGGCAACCCCTACGGGGCATGGATCCGCAACTACGAGAGCGTTGCCTACGAGGACAGCGTCAATGCCGCGCTCGACAAGCTGGAGGAACTGGGCCAGCGCCGCGGCGGGGAGGCCCGGTTCCGGGATCTGGCAGCGATCTTCACCCGTGCCAGCGCGCTCGAGGCGGCATTCTGGCAGATGGGTCTCGACGCTGCCGCGCCGGAGGCAAAACGATGATCGCCACGGACTCTCTGGCACCGGTCCTGGCGGCCGTTGGTGAGCGGCGGCAGGAGCTTTTCGACCTGCTCGCCCGTCTGGTGCGCTTCGAAACGCCCGCCCCGCCGGCCCGCAACACCGCCGGCGTGCAGGACTTGCTCGCCGGGGAACTGCGTGCCCTCGGCTTCGATATCGATATGTGGGATGTCCATCCGGGCGATCCGAACGTCGTCGGCA
>DAIPYB010000586.1:0-1803 GCA_036782955.1 Pseudoxanthobacter sp.
CCATCAGGCCGGGCATCTCGGTCTCGGCGATGTCGAGCTCGGTGCGGCCCCAGTCGGCCAGCGAGATGTCCTTGACGACATAGTCGGTGAAGGTGGTCATGAATGGCTCCCGGAAAACGGAAAGGGTGGCGCACGGAAAAATCCGGCGCGCCGGCAGGGCACGGAACCCGTGCGCCATGCCCGTGCGCCCTGCGGGCTGATGCCATCAGCCCCGGTTGCAGTCCGTTATAGGGGGCGGCGCGCGCCGGATCAATAAGGACATAAGGATTTCTTTATATGAGAAAGCCCATGCTCCGACGCCCCGCCGCGACCGCAATGGCTTTGCGGGCGAACCTTGCCCGTTGCCGTTCAGGCCGCCAGCGCGGCCCGCAACCGGTCGACCAGCGCGGCTTCGGCACCGGCATCGCGCGGCTCGGCCGGGAAACGGCCCCAGATCGGTCCCGGCCATGCCTTGTCGGTGCGGAAGCGGGCGACGACATGAATGTGGAGCTGCGACACCACGTTTCCGATGGCGGCCACATTGAGCTTGTCGCACCCCGTGATGGCTTTGAGCGCGGCTGAGACCTGCGCGATTTCCTCCGTCAGCACGGCGCGATCCTGTGCTGAGAGATCGATGAGTTCGGTCACGCCGGCCCGGCGCGGCACGAGGATGACCCACGGATAGGCACCGTCGCGCGAAAGCCGCACGGCGCTGAGGGCGAGGTCGGCCACGGCAATGCTGTCGGCCTCAAGGCGGGGATCGAAGGCGAAGATTTCGGACATGAACGGCTCCCGGCTCGGAGGCGGGCGGCGAATCGCGGCCAGCCCGCTGCTGTGGCCTTCATAGGCGGCGGAAAGGCCAGCGAAAACGAAAATGGCGCCGCTGGGGCGCCATCGTTCGTCACTGTCTTGATCTGTGGCTACCCACACCCCCGTGCGGGGCCGGGCCTGCCAGAGTGCCGGCCTCAGGCCGCGAGATCGCGCACCACGTTGGCGCGCGCATAGAGCGCGTCGGCCGTGATGGAGATGATGTCGTCGTAGGGGTCGGTCCACTGGATGGCGCGGCCATCGGCGGCAACCGAAACCCGCGCGAATGCGGCGGCCTTCTCGAGGAAGGAGAACACGCCGCCGCGGGCGATCGTGCCCTTCAGGTCCACGACACCTTCAGAGCCGTCCGACCAGCGGATGCGAAGAATACCATGGCGGACCACTTCCGCCGACGCGATGCGAAGAGACTCAGACATGGGCGTCCACCTTTGACCCCGGGGTTCAATCCCGCCGGTTGCCTCTTCGGAACCATCGAATTCTGGTCGGATTGTGGCCAGACCGCCGTTTCCTTAGGCAGCCAACGGTTCCGGTATAGATGGCAGCGCTTGCACCGATCTGTTGTGGCGGCTTCGCAACAGAGTTTATGCTTAACAAAACGTCAATGTGTATTTGCAGCCCCGCTGCCGGCAGCGGCCGGAGCGGCCTTGCCGCGATATCCGCCGCAGCCGGAAAGGGCCTGAAAAGCGAACGGGCCGCCGCCGGCATGAAGCCGGCCGCAGCCCGTCCTGAAGGCCGAATACCCGCAAGCGGCTCAGAGATCGAGCACGAGACGCTGCGGATCCTCGATGGCTTCCTTCACGCGCACCAGGAACGTCACGGCTTCCTTGCCGTCGATGATGCGGTGATCGTAGGAGAGGGCGAGATACATCATCGGGCGGATGACGATCTGGCCGCCGACGACGACCGGGCGATCCTGGATCTTGTGCATGCCGAGGATACCCGACTGCGGTGCGTTCAGGATCGGCGAGGACATCAGCGAGCCGTAGACACCTCCAT
>DAIPYB010000587.1:0-1780 GCA_036782955.1 Pseudoxanthobacter sp.
AGCGGTGCGCCATAGCCCGGCAGCGTGTCGCTGGGCGCGCCCGCGGCCCAGTTGATGCCGATGCGCATGAGCGACAGCCCGATCACCAGAATGACCGTGCCCGTGACGACCGGCGGAAAAAGCGGCAGCAGCCGGCTCATGAACGGGGCAACGAGGGTGGTGAAAATGCCGGCCGCGATGACCGCGCCGAACATCGCCAGCAGGCCGAGAGACGGATCGTTGGCCATGGCCACCAGCGGCCCGACGGCGGCGAAGGTGCAGCCCATCATCACCGGCAGGCGGATGCCGGCGAAACGGCCGATGCCGAAGGACTGGATCAGCGTGGCGATGCCGCAGGCCAGAAGATCGGCATTGATGAGCAGCGCGATTTCAGCGGGGGCGAGCTTTGCCGCCCGGCCGATGATGAGCGGCACGGCGATGGCGCCGGCATACATCACGAACACATGCTGGAAGCCGAGCGCGATCAGTCGCGGTGCCGGCGGCACCGCATCGACGGGATGGACTGTGGCGGACTGGGTCATGCGGTCTCCTTCGGGCCGGGGCGGCCCGGCGGAAGGGGGCATTCCGCCGGTTTTGCCGTCCAGTTAAACCCCGGCGCAGCAACATCCGTGCCACCGGCGCAAAGGAAGGCCTTCGCGGGAGCCTTTACACCGCCAGACGCTTCAGTACCGCTTCCTCGTCCATTTCCTCGCGCAGGCCGGACATCACGATCTGGCCGCGCTCCATCACCGCCCAGCGATCGCCGAGTTCCTTGGCGAAGTCGAAATATTGCTCCACCAGCACGATCGCCATGTTGCCCTGCGCGCGCAGAAACTGGATTGCGCGGCCGATATCCTTGATGATGGAGGGCTGGATACCCTCGGTCGGCTCGTCCAGAACCAGAAGGCGCGGCCGGGTAATGAGGGCGCGGGCGATGGCAAGCTGCTGTTGCTGGCCGCCGGAGAGATCGCCCCCGCGCCGGTTCAGCATGTCTGCCAGAACCGGGAACAGATCGAAGATCATGTTTGGAATGTTGCGGTCGGCGCGCTTCAGCGGCGCGAAGCCTGTTTCCAGATTTTCCTTCACCGACAGCAGCGGGAAGATCTCCCGCCCCTGCGGCACGAAGGCAATGCCGGCGCGGGCGCGGTCATAGGGCTTCAGCCGGGCGATATCCCTGCCTTCGAAAGTTATGGTGCCGGCGGAGATCGGCTCCCGGCCGGTTATGGCGCGCAGCAGCGAGGTCTTGCCCACGCCGTTGCGCCCCAGAACCGTCGTCACCTGACCGGTCTCGGCGGTGAGCGACACGCCGCGCAGCGCCTGCGCCGCGCCGTAATAGAGATCGATGGACTGGACATTCAGCATGGCCGGTCTTTCCCCTTGCGCGCCGCCGGCCGGGCAGGCGGGCATCGTCGTGAGATCCGTTCAGCGGCCGAGATAGACTTCGACAACCCGTTCGTTGGCCGAGACCGCATCGATGGAGCCTTCCGCCAGCGTCGAGCCCTCGTGCAGAACGGTCACCTTGCAGTCCAGTTCGCGCACGAACAGCATGTCGTGCTCAACCACCACCACCGCGTGGCCATCGTCTCGGATACGGCGCAGCAAGCGGGCGGTTTCCATGGTTTCCGCGTCGGTCATGCCGGCTACCGGCTCGTCCACCAGCAGGAGTTTCGGATCCTGCGCCAGCAGCATGGCGATCTCCAGCCACTGCTTCTGGCCGTGGGAGAGGTCGGCGGCCAGCCGGTCGCGGTGCGCGGTCATGCGGGCGATGTCGAGCACCGCGGTAATGCGGTCGCGGCCGATC
>DAIPYB010000588.1:0-1779 GCA_036782955.1 Pseudoxanthobacter sp.
GGATGCCGGCGTGCAGATTCCGGAAGGCCTGGTGATCGGCGAGGATCCGGAACTTGATGCCCGCCGCTTCCGCCGCTCCGCCAAGGGGATCTGCCTCGTTACCCAGCCGATGATCGACCGGCTGTCTCTCTGAGCGCCGGCCGTTCCGGCCCGCGTCCTCCATCCGGCCCGGCTGCCTCTGAAAGCCGGGCCGGTTGTCTTTCTTTTCAGCCGGAGCCCTGTCTGCCGTCATGGTCACGACCGAAGCCAAGCCCCTGTCCGTTCTCTCGGTTGTCGCGGAGGTTTTTCCGCTCATCAAGACCGGCGGCCTTGCCGATGTCGCGGGTGCCCTGCCCGCCGCGCTGGCGGAAGAAGGGGTGCGCATCGTCACGCTCGTGCCGGGCTATCCCACGGTGATGGCGGCGCTGGAAATGCAGGCCGAGCTGCACGGTTTCGCCGACCTGTTCGGCGGTCCGGCCCGGCTGCTCGGCGCGCAGGCTGCCGGTCTCGACCTGCTGGTGATCGATGCCCCGCATCTCTATAACCGGCCGGGCAACCCCTATATCGGGCCGGGCGGACAGGAGTGGGAGGACAACGCCCGCCGCTTCGCCGCACTTTCCGCCGTCGGCGCATTTGTCGGCTCCGGCCGGCTTCCCGTGTTCCAGCCCGATGTCGTCCACTGCCACGACTGGCAGGCCGGCCTGACGCCGGCCTATCTGACCTACGGCACCGGGCGGCGCACGCCGAGCGTGATGACCATTCACAATCTGGCCTTTCAGGGCCAGTTCCCGGCCGCCGTGTTCCCCTATCTGGGCCTGCCGCCCCACGCGATGAGCGTCGACGGCGTGGAATATTACGGTCAGGTCGGCTTCCTGAAGGCCGGGCTGCGGCTGGCCGACCGCATCACCACGGTATCTCCCACCTATGCCGCCGAAATCCGCACCCCGGAAAACGGCATGGGACTGGACGGGCTGCTGCGCGGCCGTGCCGATCTGGTTTCCGGCATTCTCAACGGCATCAGCGAGGCTCACTGGGACCCCACCCGCGACCCGCTGCTGGCGCGCCCCTTCTCCGCCGACACGCTCGACGAGCGCAAGGCCAACAAGGCGGCGCTGCAGGGGCGGCTCAATCTGGAGCCTGACCACGATGCTCTGGTGTTCGGCGTCATCAGCCGCCTCACCTGGCAGAAGGGGCTCGACATGCTGCTCGGCTGCATCGACACCATTGTGCGGCTGGGGGCGCAGCTCGTGGTGCTGGGGGCCGGCGACAGCTGGATGGAGAGCGGCTTCCGCGATGCCCAGCGGCGTTATCCGGGCCGCATCGGCACGGTCATCGGCTATGACGAGGGCCTCGCCCATCAGGTGCAGGCCGGCTGCGACGCGCTTCTGGTACCCTCGCGCTTCGAGCCCTGCGGCCTGACCCAGCTTTCCGCGATGCGCTATGGCGCGTTGCCGGTCGTGACCCATGTCGGCGGGCTGGCGGATACCGTGATCGATGCCAACGAAATGGCACGGGTGCGCGGCATCGGCACCGGCGTCGTGTTCTCGCCCTCGACCCGCGACATGCTCGAAACCGCGCTGATGCGAACCGCCGAACTCTGGCGCGATCAGGCCCTGTGGCGCGAACTGCAGGCCAACGCCATGCGGACGGATGTTTCCTGGCGCGGACCGGCGAAGCACTATGCCGCGCTCTATCGCGGCCTCGTCCGGCCGGAGCTGGCATGACGGCGCGCGGATCGGGGGCAGCGCACCTCCTGCGGGCCGAACCGGTCCGCCTCATCGGCCCCGGCCGGCCCGAGCC
>DAIPYB010000589.1:0-1732 GCA_036782955.1 Pseudoxanthobacter sp.
ACGGCCTATTATCTCGTCAACAAGGCCCGGCCGGTGAAAGCCGGCGAGACGGTGCTGTTCCACGCCGCTGCCGGCGGCGTCGGCCGCATCGCCACGGCATGGCTGAAGCATCTCGGAGCCCACGTCATCGGCGTCGTCGGCAGCGAGGAAAAAGCGGCCGTTGCCAAGGCGGCGGGCGCTGAGCATGTCATCGTCAGCCGGGACGGCGGCTTTGCGCCGGCGGTGCGGGCGCTGGTGCCGGCCGGCGTCGATGTGGTGTTCGACTCTGTCGGCCACGATACTTTTGCCGGCTCCCTCGACAGCCTGCGACCGCGCGGCATGCTGGTCAGCTTCGGCACCGCATCCGGGCCGATCCCGGCCAACGACTACGGCATTCTCGGCGCGAAGGGGTCGCTCTACTTCACCCGCTGCTCCATCGCGCACTACATGGCGACCAATGCCGATATCGCGGAAGGCGCGGCAGCTCTGTTCGCCCTGATCGCGGATGGTACCATCCCGGCTGACAGCATCACGACCTATCCGTTGAGCGAAGCGGCGCGTGCGCAGGCCGATCTCGAGGGTCGCCGCACCACCGGCTCTCTGGTGCTGGTGCCGTGAACGGGCTGCCGTGTCCGGCCATGGCGGGGGCGGCCCCGCCGACGGTGGACGAGGCGGCCTTCGCCGCCGGCATGCGGCGGCTGGCTGGCGGCGTCGCGCTGGTGACCGCGCGCCACGGCGCCGTTCGCCACGGGCTCGTGGCAACGGCCGTGACGGCGCTTTCGGCGGCGCCGCCGAGCCTGCTGGTTTGCGTCAACCGCACGGCGTCCGCCCATGGCGCGCTGCACGGTGCCGGCAGCTTCTGCGTCAATGTGCTGGGCAGGGCGGAGGAGGGGCTCGCGGCTGGCTTCGCCGACCCGGCCCGGCGCGCCGAACGCTTCAGCACCGGCTCCTGGGCGGACGGGCTGACCGGAGCACCCGTTCTGCATGAGGCGCTCGTCTCATTCGAGTGTCGCGTGGAGCGCGTGGTGGAGCATGGCAGCCACTCCGTGTTCATGGCAGGAATTGTCGCGATCCGTCATGGTGGCGAAGCGGGCGAACCGCTGATCTATTTCAACCGCGCTTTCCGCCGGCTGGCCTGACCGGGCGGCGAAAAGTGCGCAGCATGCAGTCACGAGGCTCGAGAAACGCATGGGCATGGCCGGGCAACAGGCGGCAGTGACGGGGGCAGCGCAGCCGCCGGGCATCAGGGTGGAGGGGCTGACCCTGCGCTATGGCAGCCACACGATTTTTGAAGACCTGAGTTTCACCATCGGTGGTGGTCAGTTCGTGGCGCTGCTCGGGGCCTCCGGCGTCGGCAAGAGCAGCCTGCTCAAGATCATCGCCGGCCTGTCTAAGCCCGCCGCAGGCCGTGTTACGGGCACCGACGGAGCGCCCGTGGTGGGGCGGCTGGCCTATATGGGCCAGCAGGATCTGCTGCTGCCGTGGCTGACCGTCGTCCAGAACGTGACACTCGGCGCGCGGCTGCGCGGCGAGAAGCCGGATCTGGCGTGGGCGGAACACCTGCTGGCGCGGGTCGGCCTCGCCCATCGCCGGGATGCACTGCCCGGCGCGCTGTCCGGCGGCATGCGCCAGCGCTGCGCCATCGCCCGCACGCTCTATGAGCGCCAGCCCTATGTGCTGATGGACGAACCCTTCTCCGCGCTCGATGCCATCAACCGCGCCATGGTGCAGGATCTGGCGGCCGAGCTTCTGA
>DAIPYB010000590.1:0-1728 GCA_036782955.1 Pseudoxanthobacter sp.
GCCATGCGTGGATCGGCTTGCCGGTGAAGGCAGCCTCGCCCAGCATATTCACGGAATCGCAGGTAACCACGAGGCTGTCGGCTGCGCCGAGAATGCCGAAATAGGGGTTCTCGCCGGTGTGTCCGTCCCAGACCCATGCCGGTGCCGTGCCGAGGCCCTGTTTCAGGGCTGCCAGCGGCCCGTCGCCGGTGCGCCGCGAGGGCGTGACCAGCACGCTGCCGCCGGTTTGTGCCGCAAGGCGCGCCAGAACGGTGCCGAGCCGGCGGCCATCGTCCTCATTGAAGCGATAGGCGCCGCTGGTGCCGCCGAGAATGACGCCGATCCACGGCCGCGGCAGAGACTGCCACTGCGCGCCGAAGGCGGCGGCTCCGGCGGCCAGCCCTTCGGCCGTCAGGGTGTTGGGCGAGGTCAGGGTGGAGACCACGTTGGCGCCGCTGACGCCATCGTGGTCGTTGACCCACACGAGATCGAAGGTGGAGGGCGATACCACCGGGTTCTGCAGCGCCAGCACGAACGTGCCGCCCTGCGCCCGGCGGCGGATCATGCGGGCATAGGGAACGGCCTGCCGGCCGGAAACGACCACCAGATCCGGCCACGGCGGCGCGATTTCAGCATCGGGCTGGGCCGGCCCCCACGGGGCGAACCACGACCAAGGCGCCGAGGGGCTGACCCGCTTTATCACCGGCTCCAGCCCGAGCGCGGCGATGATGCCGCGACACTGCACTTCATGCCCCGCGCTGCCGGGGGTGAGCGACCAGGCGGTGCGCGGCGCGGCGGGAAGGGAGCGGGTCGTCATGACGGATCGGCGCCTTGGCGGGCCGGGTCGCCTGCGCGCAAGGGGCGCAGGCGGTGTCCGGCATCATGGAAGGAAGCGGCGGTGGACTGCCGGCTATCAGACCGGCTTCAGCAGCACGTGCTTCTTCTTGCCGACCGAGATCTTGATGACGCCTTCCGCCGTCAGGCTGGCATCCGTCAGGGTCGCGCGGTCGTCTGCCGCCACCACGTCGTTGATCCGCACCGCGCCGCCCTGAATGTGCCGGCGCACCTCGCCGTTGGAGGCGGCAAGGCCCGCCCGCACCACGGCGGTGAGCAGGCCGATGCCGGCGGAAAGCTCCGCCGCCGGCACTTCGACTGTCGGCAGCGAGGCCGCCAGCTGGCCTTCCTCGAACGTGCGGCGCGCGGTTTCGGCCGCCGCTTCCGCCGCCTCCCGGCCGTGGATGAGGGCCGTGGTCTCGGTGGCGAGGATCTTCTTCGCTTCGTTCAGTTCCTGGCCGCCCAGCGCCGCAAGCCGGGCGATTTCCGCCAGCGGCAGGTCGGTGAACAGCTTCAGGAACCGCTCCACGTCGGCATCGGCGGTGTTGCGCCAGAACTGCCAGTAGTCATAGGGCGACAGCAGGTCGGCGTTAAGCCACACGGCTCCGGCTGCCGTCTTGCCCATCTTGGCACCGGAAGCGGTGGTCAGAAGCGGCGTCGTCAGGCCGAACAGCTGGGCGTCGATCATGCGCCGGCCCAGCTCGATGCCGTTGACGATGTTGCCCCACTGGTCCGAGCCGCCCATCTGCAGCACGCAGCCGGTGCGCTTGTGCAGCTCCACGAAATCGTAGGCCTGCAGGATCATGTAGTTGAATTCGAGGAAGGACAGCGACTGCTCGCGGTCGATCCGGCTCTTGACGCTATCGAAGGACAGCATCCGGTTGACCGAGAAATGCCGGCCGATGTCGCGCAGGA
>DAIPYB010000591.1:0-1699 GCA_036782955.1 Pseudoxanthobacter sp.
GGTGCAGGCGGCGCATTATCAGACGGTCGTCGCCCCGCCACCGGGGGCCACGCTGCTGGCCTCCAACACCTCCGGTGTCCACGCACTGCGCTTCGCACCGGACGCGTGGGGCGTGCAGTTCCACCCCGAGTTCTCGGCGGAAGGTGCGCGTATCATTCATGACATCGTGCGCGACGACCTGAAGGGACGCGGCATCGATGTAGAGGCCGACCGCGCGCGCATCGGGCCGACCCCGGTTGCCGCCGGCGTGTTGCGGCGCTTCGGCGAAATCGTGGCGGCCCGCGCCGCCGGCTGAGGACGCCGGCGGTCAGGTCCGCTGCAGCCAGTCGCGCAGGCGGCTGGCACCTTCGCTGATCTGGGCTTCGGAGCGCGCCAGACAAAGCCGCAGGAACCGCTCGCCGCCGGGGCCGAACGCCGTTCCCGGCGCAAGGCCGACACCGGCCTCGTCGATCAGCCGCAGGGCGAGCGCGCGCGTGTCGCTGAACCCATCGACGGCCATGAACAGGTAGAAAGCGCCGTCCGGCACCGCATAGGTGACGCGGTTCATGCCGGCCAGCGCCTCGTTGACGATGGCAAGCGCCCGCTTCACCCGCTCGTTCTGGTAGGCGATGAAGCTTTCGCCATGCTGCATGGCGGCAATCGCGCCCCGCTGCAGGAAGGCGGGCAGTCCCGACGTGGAATATTGCACCAGATTCTCGATGGCCTGCTGGAACTCCGGCGGCGCCTCGATCCAGCCGAGACGCCAGCCGGTCATGGCCCAGTTCTTCGAGAAGGTGTTGATCCACAGGATGCGGTCGCCGTCGTCGGCAACGTCATGGAACGACGGCGCCCGCTCGCCTGTGAACGAGAATCGGCCATAGACCTCATCGGCGATGATCCAGAGACCGTGGCGGCGGGCCAGATCGAGCACCGCCTGCAGAACCTCCCGGTCAGCCACCCAGCCGGTGGGGTTGGCGGGCGTGTTCAGCACGATGGCGCGGGTTTTCGGTCCGATGGCGGCCGCCACGCGGTCGATATCGAGAACCCAGCGCCGGTCCCGGTAATCGATCGGCACGATGCGCGGAACGGCGCCGTAGACCGCCACCGCCGCCGGCACGTTCGGCCATGTCGGCGATGGCACGATCACCTCTTCGCCCGGATTGACCACCAGACCCAATGCGATGTTGAAGGCATGCATGCCGGAGGTGGTGGCCGAAAAGCGCTCGGCCGCGAACGGCCGGCCGAACAGCCGGCCGTGATAATCGGCAATGGTCTGGCGCAGTTCCGGCAGGCCGTGCTGGTAGGTGTAGAAGGTCTCGCCGGCCGCAAGCGCGCGGGTTGCTGCCTGCGAGATGAAATCCGGCGTCGGCAGTTCGCCCTCGCCCACCCACAGGCGCACCAGATCGGCCTTCTCGCGGCCGTAGTTCATCACCCCGACGATACCGCTGTCCGGCGCACTGCGCGCGACGGACGACAGCTCGGCGGCAAAATCCGGGTATGGCGACGTGGAGACGGCAGCGGGGCTGGTGGACATGGCAGGCGGTCTTCCGTGTGGACGGGGCGAAGTGCGCGCCGCCCCGGCGAAACAAGCACGGGAAGCGGCGCCGGCGGGCACTCAGCCGCGCGGGGCGCGATAGATGTGGTAGCGGTTGGCGCGAATGCCGGGCGGCGTCGGCAGCTTTTCGTATCCGGGCAGATCCATGGTGAAGCTCGTCAGCAC
>DAIPYB010000592.1:0-1692 GCA_036782955.1 Pseudoxanthobacter sp.
CGCGCCGTCCATCCGCCCCTGCGCCACCAGTGCATCGATACGCCCGGTCGTGCCATGGGCACGGATACGGTGCTCGAAGGCGAGCGCACGCACACCATGCACGATGGGGAACAGGCCGAGCTTCTTGAGGTCGATTTCCGCTGCGTCCTTGCCCCGCAACCCGGGCAGGCGCGACCACCACGAGCCGCTTTCGCTGAACTGCTCCACCGCACGGGCGAAGCGCGAGAAGTAGGCCGCATCGCCGGAAAGCAGGCGGTCCACCTCACCCTGTGCCGCCTCCAGCAGCCCGACATCGCCGGTAACGACCGCTGCGTCGAGAAAGATGGCGAGATTCATGGGGCCATTGGGATCGGGCTCGAACAGCCATCGGCGCAGCGTCTCGCGGAACCCACTGAGCGGCTGGCACCACAGCGGGCGGCTCAGCATGATGCCGCCGGGACAGGGCGGATAGCCGAAACCGATCAGCGTTTCGGTGAATTGCCGGGTGACAGCCTCAAGCGTCGCGCATTCAAAGCCATCGCGCAGAATGAGGGCGTTGTCCTGATCGGTCTTGATGAGTTGCTCGCTGCGGCCCTCGGAGCCCATTACGAGCAGGCAGGAATTCTCACGCAGGTCCTGTGGCGCCACCAATTCCCACAGCCGCTGGAACAAGCGGCGGTTCAGTTCGCCGACCAGTTCGCCGATCACCTCGACGCGCACGCCGTCGCCATGCAGATCGACGATGAGATCGTCGATCTCGCGTGCTGCCGCGCCCAGTTCGGCGAGGCCAGCCGCTTCAGAAATTTCCAGCGCGATCAGATGGGAGTGGCTGGCCACGAAGGCCATCAGGTCGATCTGGCTGAGCAGGCCGGCGATGCCGCCGGCTTCATCGCGCACCACCACGCGATGGATGCGATGGCGCAGCATCAGCAGCATCGCACCGTTCAGCTCGTCATCAAGCGAAACGGACAACGGCCGGAAGGTCGAAACCTCACGCACCGCCATGAGATGCGGCGGCGTTTCGCGCAGCAGGGCATCGCGCAGATTGGTGGTCGTGAACACGCCGATCCGGTCGCCATCGCGCACCAGAGCGTCCGTCAGCCCCTTCTGCGACAGCATGCGGCACAGCGTGACGAGATCGGTATCGCCATCCACATAGAAAGGCTTGCGCACATAGGCATCACGCACGCGAGAGGCCATGACGGAGAAAAACTCCCGGCGCTCATGGCGCCGGGAGCGTCCCCGCCCGGTTTCGGGCGGGGTATGAGGGGTCTGGCTTCCGGTGGCGGGAGCGGAGATTTCCGCTCCCCCTGCCGGAGTTTGGCCCGGCTGCGACATGACGAACCGTCCTTAGTGGTCGGAGGCCGCCGCGGCGCCGATGCCGGTTTCCGAGCGCACTTCCTGCGCCAGGAAGCCGGCGCGGTCGATGCCCGCACGCTTGCTCTTGTCGGTGATGGAGAAGAACCAGATGCCGACAAAGGCAATCGTCATGGAGAACAGCGCCGGCGAGGTGAACGGGAACGGCGCCGAGCCGACCGGATGGCCGAGAGTGACTTCCCAGACCGAGGGCGACAGCACCGTCAGTATCACCGACGAGGCCAGACCGAGGAAGCCGCCGATAACCGCGCCACGGGTGGTGCAGTCCTTCCACAGCATCGACAGGAACAGCACGGGGAAGTTCGCCGAGGCAGCCACCGCGAAGGCCAGAGACAC
>DAIPYB010000593.1:0-1673 GCA_036782955.1 Pseudoxanthobacter sp.
CCTCCAACCTCGCCCGCTATGACGGCGTGCGCTATGGCGTGCGCGTCGACGGCGACGACATCATCGATCTCTATGAGAAGACCCGTGCCGCCGGCTTCGGCGCGGAAGTGCGGCGCCGCGTTCTGGTCGGCACCTATGTGCTCTCCGCCGGCTACTACGATGCTTATTATGCCCGCGCGCAGAAGGTGCGCACGCTGGTGAAGAAGGACTTCGAGGATGCCTTTGCCGCCGGCGTCGATGCCGTGCTGGCTCCGGCCACGCCCTCGCCGGCCTTCCCCATCGGGTCGGCTGCCACCCAGTCGCCGGTGGAGATGTACCTCAACGACGTTTTCACCATCACGGTGAACCTTGCCGGCCTGCCGGGCCTGTCGGTGCCGGCCGGGCTTTCGGCGCAGGGGCTGCCGCTGGGCCTGCAGCTCATCGGCCGGCCGTTCGGCGAGGAAACACTGTTTTCGCTGGGGGCGGCGGTGGAAAAGGCCGCCGGCGGCTTCAGCCCGGCGCGCTGGTGGGCCTGAGCCCGTCCGCATCGCAGGAAGCAGGTTGAAACAAAGCGAAGCCCGGCCGGAGGCTGCTCCGGCCGGGCTTTGTTATTTCGCGGGCTGGCCGGGGATCAGTGCGCCGGACGCCAGATGATGCGCTGCAACTCGGCGCCGGCAAGCTCAGCCGGCGGGGGAAGCTGGTCCAGCGGACCGCGATATTGCGGCACGGCGAATACCAGCGACACGTTGCGTGCGCTGCGCGAAGGGCAGATCGCCATGTCGGTCCACATCTCGCCGCCCATGCGGCAAGACTGGCGGGGGATGCCGAGCTGGCTCAGCGTCATGCCCAGCCGCTCGCCGCCGGGGCCAACGGTGAGCGGGCTGACGCCGAACACCTGCCCGACCTTGCCATCGCTGCCCTTGATGAACTGCATGACCTGCAGCCCGCCGGAGAAGGCGGCCAGCGCGCTGGTCACATCCGCCTCGGTTGCGGTCTGGATCGGCTTGACCTCGAAGCCGGGCAGCACGGCGCGCAGCGCCTGTGCGCTGTAGGCGGTGCCGGGGGTGACCGGGCCGGCCGAGGCGGCGGTGAACTGCACCGTCGGGCCGCTGGTTCTGGCAACCGGCTCGCTGGCCGGGGCTGAGCCTGAGTCCGGCGTGCAGGCTGCGGCGGCCAGCAGGGCGAGGCCGGAGAGGGCGGCGCCAATGGCGGCGCGCAGGGAAAAATTGCACCCCATGAGGGCTGCTCCGTGTTGAGACTTCCATCCGGGCATTGCCGCCCGCAGCCGGCCCCGGCGGTGCGGGGCATCCGGGCCGGCGAGCGGCATCGCGCGCCTTAGCATGGTCCGGGTTTTCCGTTGGTTAACGAACTCTTGCGGGTGCGGGCCGGCATTGCGTGCCAGCTCAGTCATCGCCGGCGGCAACGGAGGAATCCACGGCCTCCAGTTCGCGCGGCTGGAAGAAGGCCACGATGCGACCGTCCCGCCGGCCGATATCCGCCCAGCTTTTCTGGGGGAAGTCGATCACTGCGAGGCTCGCGGTCGGATAATGGGTGGCGACGGCATCGGCGAGTACCGGGTTCCCTGCTCCCACGAGGTCGACCGCAGTGTCCTGCATCGCGGGGTTGTGGCCGATCAGCAGAAGAACCCGCGCACTGCCGCCGAGGGAGCGGATCACGTCGATATAGTCTGCCGC
>DAIPYB010000594.1:0-1669 GCA_036782955.1 Pseudoxanthobacter sp.
GACGGCGGCAGCGCGACCCGCGCGGTCTTGGTGGCCCGCACCGGCAGCGTCGGCTGCGTGGTGGACCGCGCCGCGACCGCAATCGGAGAACTGGCCCGCGCCGGCACCCGGCCTTCGCCGCGATGATAAAACGCGTTGCCGCCGGCAATGACGACATAGGTGCGGTTCGGGCGCGGATAGCTGGTATCGTGGGTGTGGAAGTACATCACACCCTTCATGCCCGGATAGCGCTGGCCGGCCAGCACCGCGTCCGCCACCTTATAGGCCCGCAGCCGGGCCTTGCCGGTCATCGGCTTGCGCAGCACGCCGGGCGCGAACTGATGCGGCTGGCCGACGACGCCGCATACGGTCTTGGGATATTTGGGCGAGGCGACGCGGTTCATGACCACCGTGCCGACGGCGAACATGCCGGATTCCGACGACCTGTTCGACTCGAAATACATGACGCGCGCCATGCACTCCCGGTCACTCATGGTCGGGAACAAACCGCAGCCGGCAAGAGAGACCGCGCCAAGCACCACCGCGAGGGTGGGGCCGATCAGGCGCCACGCAGGTGTTGTCATGTTTCCACAGTGCCACGCCGCCCCTTAACGCCGGCTGAGCGGGATGCACGCAATTGCGCGCAACACGCACGCAAAAGAAAGCCGGCGGACAGGAAACCCCCGCCCGCCGGCATGTCGTCTCGCCGGCCCTGCGCTCTGTCGGGGCCCTGCCCGGCCTCAGTCGATGTCGGAGACCTGCGCGTCCGCGCCGCCGCCGATCCGCTGCACAAGGGCTGCTTCCATGAAGGCATCCAGATCGCCGTTCAGCACGTCGTCCGGTGCGGTGCTGGTCACGCCGGTGCGCAGGTCCTTCACCATCTGGTAGGGCTGCAGCACATAGGAGCGGATCTGGTGGCCCCAGCCGATATCGGTCTTGGAGGCCGCCTCGGCCATGGCCTTCTCTTCCCGCTTCTTCAGTTCCAGCTCATAGAGACGGGCACGCAGCATCTGCCATGCGGTGGCACGGTTCTTGTGCTGCGAGCGCTCGTTCTGGCAGGCGACCGCGATGCCGGTGGGAATGTGGGTCAGTCGCACCGCGGAGTCGGTGGTGTTGACGTGCTGGCCGCCGGCGCCCGACGAGCGGTAGGTATCGGTGCGCACATCGGCTTCGTTGATCTCGATCTGGATCGAGTCGTCGACCTCCGGATAGACCCACACGCTGGCGAACGAGGTCTGGCGACGGGCATTGGCATCGAACGGCGAGATGCGCACCAGGCGGTGCACGCCCGATTCCGTCTTCAGCCAGCCATAGGCGTTGTCGCCCTTGACCTCGATGGTCGCGGATTTCACGCCGGCCTGCTCGCCGTCCTGCTCTTCGATCAGGGCAACCTTGAAGCCGTGCTGTTCGGCCCAGCGGCTGTACATGCGCATCAGCATCAGCGCCCAGTCCTGGCTTTCCGTGCCGCCGGCGCCGGCGTGCACTTCCAGATAGGCGTTGTTGCCGTCCGCCTCGCCCGAAAGCAGCGCGGAGACCTGCCGCTTGGCGAGATCGGAGCGCAGGGTGCGAAGCTGTTCCTCGGCCTCGTCGACGATGGAAGGCTCGTTCTCGGCTTCGCCGAGTTCGATCAGGCCCACCGCGTCGTCAAGCTCGCGCGAAAGCCGCGTCACCGCCTCGATCTGGGATTCGA
>DAIPYB010000595.1:0-1642 GCA_036782955.1 Pseudoxanthobacter sp.
CAGCAGGGCAAGTGCAATGAGGCCGCCGCAAAGGACGGCGCGCCTGCGGCAGGCCGAGGCCGGCCTTGCGGTATGTCGTGCGGTCATCGTTGCCTCCGTCAGACCGTTCGGGCAGCACGGTGCCCAGCATGCCGGAACCCGACCCCGCGAGGCAACTCACGCCCGCTTGACGGCCTCGGGCGCACGGGGCCATGTGGCCGGCATGGCAAAGTCCCGGCCCGGCCGGGGCAGAGGTTCCGGCAACTTGCTGGCAGCATCGGAGAACGGGGAATGGCCACGGACGCCATCGCCGGCAGCCGCGCCGCACGGGCGGGCGGGCGCGTATTTCTGGACTGGAATGCCGGCGCGCCGCTGCGCGCGGAGGCCCGGGCCGGGCTCGTCGCCGCGCTGGAGATCGGGGGCAATCCGTCATCGGTGCACGGCGAGGGGCGAGAGGCCCGCCGCGTTGTCGAAACGGCGCGCCGGCGGGTCGGCGCTCTGGTCGGCATTGAGGCCGACCGGGTGGTGTTCACCTCCGGCGGCACGGAGGCGAACGTCACCGCGCTGTCGCCGGCCCATCGCCTCGGCGGCCGGCCGGCGGGCGTGACGCGCCTGCTGCATTCGGCCGTCGAGCATCCTTCCGTCATGGCCGGGGGGCGTTTCAAGGCGGAAAACCGGAACACGATCGGCGTGGATGCGCAGGGCCGGCTGGACCTTCAGGCCCTGACCGCGGCCGTTGCGCAGGAAACCGCCGCCGGCGGACGCGTTCTGCTGTCGCTGATGCATGCCAATAATGAAACGGGGGCGATCCAGCCGGTTGCCGCGGCCGCCGCCATCGTCCACGACGCCGGCGGTCTGGTGCATGTGGACATGGTGCAGAGCGCGGGCCGGCTGCAAACCGATGCGGCGGCTCTGGGTGCCGATCTGGTCAGCCTCTCCGCACACAAGATCGGCGGCCCGAAAGGGATCGGTGCGCTGGGGCTGGTGCGGCCTGATCTCGACCCCGATCCGCTGCTTACGGGGGGCGGTCAGGAGTTCCGCCGCCGGGCAGGCACGGAATCGGTGCCGCTCATCGCCGGCTTCGGGGCGGCGGCAGAGGCTGCGATAACGGATCGCGCACAAAATGATCGCCTTTCAACCATGCGGGACTGGTTGCAAGAGCAACTCATCCTTATCTGTGGGGAGACGGTCGTGTTCTCGCGGCAGGCAGACCGGCTGGCGGGCACGCTGTGCTTCGCGGTGCCGGGTGTGGCGGCGGAACGGGCCATCATCGCGCTGGATCTCGCCGGCATCGCGGTTTCCTCCGGTTCGGCCTGCTCGTCCGGGAAAGTCGCGCCCTCGCACGTTCTGAAGGCGATGGGCGTGGCCGACGATCTGGCGAAAGGCGCGATCCGCGTCAGCCTCGGGCCGTCGACGGAGGAGGCCGATATCGGGCGCTTTGCGCAGGTCTGGGCGGATGTTCTGGAGCGCTTTCTCGGGCGTTCCGGGGCCCGTCGCGGGAACTGGCGCTCGTCGTGAGGCAATGCTAAGGGGACGGCTGCAAAAGGCTGCGAATTGGTCTAAGTTAAGTCGCGTGTGTGAAGTCAGGTCGAGCGATCGGGTTCGAAGCGCTTCTGCAACCCGCGGTCCTTGAAACCGCTGTGGATGGAGACAGCAATGCCGG
>DAIPYB010000596.1:0-1614 GCA_036782955.1 Pseudoxanthobacter sp.
GCTATGAGCAGGCCCTGACCCGTGTCGATTCCACGACCGGCGACTGGTATGCCACCTCCGGCCACATGCTGTGGATCGGCGACCGGACCCGGCAGGCCGATCATGCCCATGTGGAGTTCTGCCGCGGCGTGAAGAACCCGATCGGCCTGAAGTGCGGCCCGTCGCTGGCGGCGGACGATCTGCTGCGCCTGATCGATGCGCTGAACCCGGCCAACGAGGCGGGCCGGCTTACGCTGATCGCCCGTTTCGGCGCCGACAAGGTGGAAGAGCACCTGCCGCGCCTGATCCGCGCGGTCGAGCGTGAAGGGCGCACGGTGGTGTGGTCCTGCGATCCGATGCACGGCAACACGGTGTCGGCCGGCGGCTACAAGACCCGGCCGTTCGAGCGCATCCTGCGCGAGGTAGAGACCTTCTTCGCGGTTCACCGCGCGGAGGGCACCCACGCCGGCGGCATCCATGTCGAGATGACGGGCCGCAACGTGACGGAGTGCACCGGCGGTGCACGCGCCATCACGGCGGAAAATCTGGCCGAGCGTTATGACAGCCAGTGCGATCCGCGTCTCAATGCCGAACAGGCCATTGAGCTTGCGTTCCTGCTGGCGGAAAACCTGAAGCGCGAGCGCGATCACAAGGCCGGCATCGGCGTTGCCGCCTGAAGCGTGACCGGCGCAAAAACTGCATGATCCTTTCCGGCCGGGGCCAGCGCCCCGGCCGGTTTTGTTTTGAACCGGGAGCGGAAGGCCCATGGCCGGAATTGGGATTTTTGCGCTGGCCGCGCTTTGCGAGATCGCCGGTTGTTTCGCCGTGTGGCAGGTGGTGCGGCTTGGCCGCTCTGCGCTCTGGCTGCTGCCCGCGGCGGTCGCGCTGGCCGCCTTTGCGTGGCTGCTGACGCGTACGGACGCGGAGTTCGCCGGGCGGGCCTATGCCGCTTATGGCGGCATCTATATCGCGGCTTCATTGTTCTGGCTGTGGGCAGTGGAAGGGAAGGCGCCGGACCGGTTCGATATCGCCGGCGCTGCGCTGGCGGTTGCCGGTGCCGCCGTCGTGCTGATGGCTCCGCGCGGAGGGGCTTGAGAAGATAAACAATGACCACTCAATCGCGGTCATTGTCTTTATTTTGTTGATGAAGCGTCTGCAAGCCGCGGTCTCGCCGCAAGCCCTTGGCAGGGCTATCCTGAGCGCAAAGATCGGGGCGAAGTCCCGCCCCGGACAGCCCGACAGGCAGAGCAATGCTTCCGACCCTGTTTATTTCCCACGGTGCGCCCAACATGGCGCTTTACGACAGCCCGGCCCGCCGCTTCATGCAGGCTCTGGGCGCCCGGCTGCCCCGGCCGAAGGCGATCCTTTCGGTCTCGGCGCATTTCATGACGGCGAAGCCGGTCGTCATTGCCGACCAGCACCCGGAAATGATTTACGATTTCGGTGGCTTCGAGCCGGAGCTTTACCAGAAGCAATATCCCGCGCCGGGCGATCCGGAACTGGCAGCCCGCGTGGCCGAAAAGCTGACGGCTGGCGGTGTCGATGTCGTTCTGGCGACCGGTCGTGGCTTCGATCACGGCACCTGGGATCCGCTGTCGCTGATATACCCCGGAGCCGATATTCCGGTGGTGACGC
>DAIPYB010000597.1:0-1610 GCA_036782955.1 Pseudoxanthobacter sp.
CTCAACACCAACGAGAACCCTTATCCGCCCTCCCCGCGCGTTGCCGAAGCCATTGCGGCGGAAACGGAAAACCTGCGGCTCTATCCCGATTCCGTCTCGTGGGACCTGCGCGAAGCCGTCGCCGATCATTATGGCGTTGCCGTCGATCAGGTGTTTGCCGGCAACGGATCGGATGAGGTGCTCGCCCACACCTTCCGCGCCCTGCTCGACCACGAGCAGCCGCTGCTGTTCCCGGATATCACCTACTCGTTCTATCCGGTCTATTGCGGTCTGTTCGGCATCCGCCACGAGGCGGTGCCCGTCGACGCTGCGATGGCGGTGCGGGTGGAGGACTATAACCGCCCCTGCGGCGCGATCATCCTGCCCAACCCCAATGCCCCTACCGGCCGCGCACTGCCGCTTTCGGACATTGAGCGCCTGCTGTGCAGCCATCCCGATCAGGTGGTGGTGATCGACGAGGCTTATGTCGATTTCGGCGGCGAGAGCGCGGTTGCGCTGGTGGACCGGTTCCCGAACCTCCTGGTAATCCAGACGTTCTCCAAGTCGCGCGGTCTGGCGGGCCTGCGCGTGGGCTTCGCCATCGGCCAGCGACCGCTGATCGAGGCGCTGGAGCGGGTGAAGGACAGCTTCAATTCCTACCCCCTCGACCGCCTCGCCATCGCCGGGGCCACGGCCGCGATGAAAGACCGCGCGTGGTTCGAGGAAACCCGCGGTCGCATCATCGCCAGCCGCACCCGCCTGACCGGCGCGCTCGAGGCCATCGGCTTCGAGGTCGTGCCCTCGGCGGCGAATTTCGTGTTCGCCCGCCATCCCGGCCATTCCGGCCTCGCCCTGACGCAGGCGCTGCGCGAGAAGGCGGTTCTGGTGCGCCACTTCAACAAACCGCGCACCGCCGATTATCTGCGCATCTCCATCGGCACGGATGCCGAATGCGACCGCCTGATCGCCGCGCTACAGGAAATTCTCGGCTGAGCCCCTTTACGGGGACGCCCGAATGAAAAAAGCCGCCGGGCTTCCCGGCGGCTTTTCTTTCGCGGTAGCTCAATTGGCGCCTCAGAGCCGCGTCGCCGCCCCCGGCACCAGCGGCACGAAGCGCACCGTGGCAAAGCTCTTTGCCGTCAGTCCGTCCGGCGTCCGCTCGAACCGCGTAAGCTGCTGGCCTCCGATGGACGGACCGACCGGCATGACCATGACACCCCCGATGCAAAGCTGGCTGACGAGCGCCTCGGGCGGCGCCTCGGCAGCAGCCGTCACCAGAATGCGCTCGAACGGCGCCTTCTCCGGCCAGCCGTTGAAGCCATCGTCCACGCGGGCAAACACGTTGCCGAGGCGCAGGACATGAAATCTCTCCTGTGCCAGCTTGGAGAGCTTGCGATAGCGCTCGACCGAGAACACCTCGTCCGCCAGCCGCGCCAGCACGGCGGTGTGATAACCGGAGCCTGTGCCGATCTCCAGAACCCGGTTTCCGGGCTGGATATCGAGCGCCTGCGTCATCAGGCCCACCATGGACGGTGCCAGAATACTCTGGCCGCACTCGATGGGCAGCGAGCGATCCTCGAACGCCTCGTGCATGAACTCCGCCGGCAGGAACATGCGGCGCGGCGTCAGCT
>DAIPYB010000598.1:0-1603 GCA_036782955.1 Pseudoxanthobacter sp.
GTGAACATGGACATCGCATGGTATCAGTCGCGCTACGACAAGCCCGGCCCGTTCGGCACCGGCAAGGACTATCTCAACTGCCCGATGACACGCGACCAGTACGAGGCCTTCATCGCCGCGTTGCTGGAAGGCGAAACGGTGTCGTTCCATGAGTGGGAGGCGAGCACGCCCTATTTCGACGGCTGCCTGCCGATCGAGATCATGGCCGCCCGCGGCCCGGAGACACTGCGCCACGGCCCCATGAAGCCAATGGGCCTGACGAACCCGCGCGATCCGCTGGTGAAACCCTATGCTGTGGTGCAGCTGCGGCAGGACAATGCCCTGGGCACGCTCTACAACATCGTCGGTTTCCAGACGAAGCTGAAATATGGCGCGCAGACCCATGTGCTGCGGATGATCCCCGGTCTTGAGAATGCCGAGTTCGCCCGCCTCGGCGGCCTGCACCGCAACACCTTCCTCAACTCGCCCCGCCTGCTTGACGGCACGCTGCGGCTGAAGGCCCGCCCCGGGCTGCGGTTCGCCGGCCAGATCACCGGGTGTGAAGGCTATGTGGAATCGGCGGCGGTGGGCCTCATGGCCGGCCGTTTCGTGGCCGCGGAGCGTCTGGGGCTCACGCCTGTCCCGCCCCCGGTCACCACCGCGCTTGGCGCGCTGCTCGGCCACATCACCGGCGGCCACCTGTCACTGGAGGAGGCCGGCGCGCCGCGGTCGTTCCAGCCGATGAATGTCAATTTCGGCCTGTTCCCGCCGATCAGCGTGCCGAAGCCGGAAGATGGCCGCCGCCTGCGCGGAGCGGCCAAGACACAGGCGCGCAAGCGCGCCATGGCGGAGCGGGCTCTGGCCGATCTGGCGCCGTGGCTGGCGGAAAGCGGCCTCCTGACCGGCTGAGGCAGCCGGCCGCGACCGCCCGCGCCTTGGTAACCAGAAGCGCGTTTTGCTCATGGCTGCCATGAGACAGCCCGCCGGAACGCCGGCGGGCAAGTTTTTCCGCCCCAGTCCGAACCATGCAGGGCTCGGATATTGAAGGCTTATTTTCGCCCTGCCGGTATTCGGGCCAGCCTTTTCAGGTGCATTGCTCTTCGCCTGAAGCAAAGTAACCGTGACCGGGATGCAACGCATCCGGCGGTTTCCTGCCACAATCTGCAGCCACATGGCGCCCCAGAGAGCGCCGCCCGTATCGGACGCGGGCCATTGACCCGGCCCGGCGCGAGGCGCGTGGCGGATGAAGACCTCGGACTGCGGGTGATGCAGGGTTCCCCGCCGCGGCCACCCGGCCGCAACGCCAGAACCCGTGCCTTTGCCGAAGGCTCCGGCGCTGCCGGAGAGGAGCGACGACCATGACGACGACCCACGCGAACGCGACGACCGCGACCCGTGAAAAGACCCCGGCCCACATCGAGACCGCCGCTGTCGAGGCCCGCCTCGCCGCGCACTACAAGCCCATCGGCCTGCGGGCTGTGGCCGCCGCCGCGCAGGCGGCGCGCCGCGACGAGGCGGACGCCGGGACCGCACGCTGAGCGGCACCTGCCTGCTGAGATGCCGCTTCCGGAACCGGCGACGGCCAGACACCAGAACGGCCGGAGGGCAAACCCGCCCTCCGGCC
>DAIPYB010000599.1:0-1565 GCA_036782955.1 Pseudoxanthobacter sp.
TGATCCTGCTGGTGCCGCTGGCGCTGCTGTCGCTGTCGCGCATCGAGGAAATCGCCGCCATCGCCCTTGGGCGCGGTCCCATGCGGCTGTTGCCGGAAGCGATCTCGCCGAAATCCTTCTCCGCCACCGAGGTACCGGACGCCGGCACCCTGGCCGATCTGGGCCTTGACCGGAAGCCGTTCGTCTCCATCCACATCCCGGCCTATCGCGAGCCGCCGGAGATGCTGAAACAGACGCTCGACAGCGTCGCGGCGCTCGACTACCCGAATTTCGAATGCGTGGTGGTCATCAACAACACGCCCGATCCGGCCTTCGTCACGCCGATCGAGGAGCATTGCCAGAAGCTCGGCCCCCGCTTCAAGTTCGTCAACGTGCCGAAGCTCAGCGGCTTCAAGGCCGGCGCGCTGCGCATCGCCCTCGAACACACCGCCCCGGAAGCGGAGGTCGTCGGACTGCTCGATGCCGATTATGTCGTCGAGCCGGACTGGCTGAAGGATCTGGCCCCGCTGTTTTCCGACCCCCGCGTCGGTATCGTGCAGGCGCCGCAGGATCACCGCGACGGCAACCGCAGTCCGTTCCACGCAGCGCTCAATGCCGAATATGCCGGCTTCTTCGACATCGGCATGGTGGAACGCAACGAGCGGCACTCCATCATCGTGCACGGCACCATGGTGCTGATCCGCCGCGAGGCCATGGAAGAGGCAGGCGGCTGGTCTTCGGACACCATCACCGAGGATACCGATCTCGGTCTGTCCATTCTGGAAAAGGGCTGGACGGCACACTATACCCGCCGCCGCTACGGTCGCGGCATGCTGCCGGACGATTATCAGTCGTTCATGACGCAGCGGCACCGCTGGGCCTATGGCGGCTTCCAGATCGCCAAGAAGCACTGGCTGCGCTTCCGTCCGGGCCGCACCCGGCTCTCCGCCACACAGCGCACCCAGTTCGTGCTGGGCTGGGTGAACTGGATGGGCGCGGAGACGCTGGGCGTCGCCGCGGCTTTCCTGAACCTGCTGTGGGTGCCGGTGGTGGCCTTCGGCGGCATCGCGCTGCCGGATTCCGTCCTCACCCTGCCCGTGGTGGCGGTGTTCCTCATCAACATCGTGCACTTCACCCTGCTCTACCGGCTGCGCGTGCGCCTGCCGATGCACCACGCGGTCGGCGCCGGCGTGGCGGCCATGAGCCTGCAGTTCACCATCGCCCGCGCGGTGGCGCTCGGCATGTTCAAGGACAGCCTGCCTTTCCTGCGCACCGCCAAGGGCGGCAAGAAGACAGTCGGCGCCTTCCCGGCCCGCTGGGAGGCCGTCATCGGCTCTCTGCTGCTGATGGGCGCGCTGCTGCTGGTGCTGACCAACAAGGATCAGGTGCGCGAGATCTATGTCTTCGCCATCGTTCTGGTCGTGCAGGCCCTGCCCTTCCTCGCCACCGTGGGCATGGCGCTGTTCGAACGCCGGGTGATGATGAGCATCGCCGGAGCCGAGACGGCTGCGGACGCCGCTGCCCCTGCCGACAGCGAGGCTGCCGCCCAGACCGCCACGCTGCCTGCCGGGCAGCCGCAGGCGCCC
>DAIPYB010000600.1:0-1561 GCA_036782955.1 Pseudoxanthobacter sp.
GTCGGCCGGCAACCACGCGCAGGCGGTGGCGTATCACGGCGCACGCCTCGGCATTCCCGCGACCATCGTTATGCCGGAAACGACGCCATTCGTGAAAGTGGCCGCAACCCGAGCCCATGGTGCCCGCGTGGTGCTGGCCGGCGAGACGGTGGCCGAGGCGCAGGTGGAGGCCCAGCGCATTTCCGAGGCCGAAGGCTTCACGTGGGTGCATCCCTATGACGATGCCGACGTGATCCGCGGTCAGGGCACCATCGCTCTGGAAATGCTGGCCGACTGCCCTGACCTCGACTGCATCGTGGTGCCGGTGGGCGGCGGCGGGCTCATCTCCGGCGTGGCGATCGCCGCCAAGGTGCTGAAGCCGGATATCCGCATCGTCGGCGTAGAAACGGAACTCTATCCGGCCATGGTCGCCGCCATGCGGGGAGAAGAGGCGGTTTGCGGCGGCAACACGCTGGCGGAGGGCATTGCCGTGAAGCATGTCGGCCGGCTTGCCACCGAGATCGTGCGCCAGCATGTGGATGGCATCATCGCGGTGCAGGAAAGCGAGATCGAACGGGCGGTCGATGCCTTTCTCACCGTGCAGAAGACCACCACCGAAGGCGCCGGCGCCGCCGGCCTCGCAGCCCTGATGGCCTGCCCGGAACATTTCCGCGGCCAGAAGGTGGGGCTCGTGCTGTCGGGCGGCAATATCGACCCGCGCATTCTGGCCTCCATCATCATGCGCGAGCTGACGCGTGCCGAACGCATCGCCTCCATCCGCATCACCATGCCGGACAGGCCGATGATGCTGGCGGAACTGGCGGGCATCATCGGCGGGCGCGGCGGCAACATCCTCGAGGTCTCGCACCACCGCTTCTTCCTCGACGTGCCGGCCAAGGGCGCGCTGGTCGACATCACCATCGAGGCACGCGACGGCAAGCATCTCGATGAGATCGTCGACGCCCTGAACAGCCATGGCTTTACCGCCGCCCGCACCCCGATGCCGGAAGGCCGGCTGGAGAAGCCCGCGTCCTGAACAAGCCCCGGCGGAGCGCCCGAAGGCGAGACGTTCCGCCGGTTTTCGCCGGTCTTTAATTGACAAGCCGCGGCCGGCTTCCCATCTCAACAAGGATGAAAGCCACCCGTCCTGCGGAGAAGCGAGTGAACCAGACCGCGAACCAGACGACGACCGCGAGCCTTTACGACCGCCGCGAGCTTTTTGCCGGGGTGCGGCGGCGGCGCAGCGTGGCGTTTCTGTTCGATGCGCTGATGATCCTCATCCTCACGCTCATTGCCGGCGTCGCGGTCTTCGTTCTCGGCCTCGTGACGCTGGGGCTCGGCTGGTACATCTATCTTTTCCTGTGGGAGGCCGTGGCGCTGGCCTATGCCGCGGTCACCCTCGGTGGTCCGCGCTCGGCCACGCCGGGCATGCGCATGCTGGGGCTGGAGATGCGCCTCTGGCACGGCGGCGCCGCCTATCCGCTGATGGCGATGGCGCACTCGCTGCTGTTCTGGCTGTCGGTGACGCTGCTGACGCCGTTCGTGCTGCTGGTCGGCCTGATCGACGAACGCAAGCGGCTGC
>DAIPYB010000601.1:0-1551 GCA_036782955.1 Pseudoxanthobacter sp.
GCAGGCCCGCCATGCGCCACAGGTCGCGCACCTCGCACGGCACCTCGAACGGCGCGGCGTCGGCAAAACCCAGTCCGGCGCGCACCAGCGCCGCTTCGCCCGGCCCCAGCGGCGCGCCGTGGGCGGCTGCCGTGCCCTGCCGGTTGGGGGCGCCGCGGCCGATGACGGTGCGGCAGTCGATCAGCACCGGCCGGTCGCTGGCGAGTGCCGCCTGCAACGCCGTCAGAATCGCGCCGGGGTCGTGGCCGTCGATCGTCACGGCCTCCCAGCCTGCTGCCTCGAAGCGGCGCAGCGTGTCGCCGGTTTCCGTCAGCGACAGCGGGCCGTCGATGGAGATGCCGTTGTTGTCCCACAGCACGGTCAGGCGGCTGAGGCGCAGATGGCCGGCAAGGGCAATCGCTTCCTGCGACAGCCCTTCCATCAGGTCGCCGTCGGAGGCCAGCACCCATGTGCGGTGATTGACGAGGTCGTCGCCGAAGCGGGCATTGAGCATCCGCTCGCCCAGCGCCATGCCGACCGCGTTGGCCAGCCCCTGCCCCAGCGGACCGGTGGTGGTCTCGATGCCGGCGGCGGAACCGAATTCGGGGTGGCCGGCGGCGGGGGAGCCAAGCTGGCGAAAACTCTTCAGCGCGTCGAGGGAAAAGTCCTCGTAGCCGGTCAGGTGCAGCAGCGCATAAAGCAGGGCCGAGCCATGGCCGGCCGACAACACGAAGCGATCCCGGTCCGGCCACCACGGGCAGGTGGGATCGAACGTCATGACCCCGGCGAACAGCACGGTGGCGAAATCCGCCGCCCCCAGCGGCAGCCCGGGATGGCCGGAACCCGCTGCCTCGACCTGATCGAGCGCCAGCAGGCGGACCGCGGCGGCCAGCAGGGCATGGGTGCCGCCCTCGGCGTCCTCATCGTCCGTCCACTGGCTGTGCTGGGTCAGGCGTTCCGTCATTGGCCCTTCGCATCGACACCGGAGCGCCGGGGCACCCCCTCTTTTTCGGAGAGCTGCCGCGGCACTTGCGGCACGGCGGAGCATATCTCGCGGCACAACATCATGGCAGAACGCCCGCCGGGAGACAGCAGCCGCCCGGCCGCCACAAGCGCCTTCTGCAATATCAGGTCGCAAGGTGCAGTCAACGCGGCGTGGTGAACGTTTGCCCCCCATCCGCAAAATGGTTGCGCTGCCGCTGCTCATTCCCACGCTCGACTGTCGCACCGTGCCCCTTCTTGCCGGATGACTGCAAAAGCCTTAAGAATTGTGCAGCGCACAATGAAATGAACGGCGGCGTTGCCGCTGGCGGCCTCTGCCGCCGAAGACGGCAGGCGAAGCCCTTTTTTTACGCAACGGACGTGACGCCGGGCGCCAGCCGTTGCAACATGCAAAAATTACCCGCCCTGCGCGGGTCGGAAAGCAAGGGGCGTCGGCCGGCTGGCGGTTTGAGAGAAAACGATGCCGGGCGGACGACAACACGGGACAGGCAGCGGTGAACTATCAGCTCTATGAACTGAACCACGCGGCGCTCAGCCCCCTGCGGGCTGTGGCGGACGCGACACGGCTTT
>DAIPYB010000602.1:0-1547 GCA_036782955.1 Pseudoxanthobacter sp.
CGCCGGCCTGTCACGCCGGAGGTCGCGGGTTCGAGCCCCGTCACTCCCGCCACTCTGTTCGGATGAAGGGCTGCTTCGGCGGCCCTTTTTGTTTTCCGGCTCCTTTTTGATCCCCTGCATACCGTTTCATCTCTCCGGGCGTGGCCTCTGGTGCCCTCCGCAGGGCTGCGTCCGCGGGCATTTCTTTAAGAATTGGGGCGGCGGAGAGGCGGATTGTGGCTGCGGGCAGCGGCCATCGCGAGGCCGGTCGGGGGTGGGTCAGCGGGTTACGGCTTGGGCCAGTATAGCCGAAAACGGTGGAAACAGCCCCATTTGAGCCGTAATTCCCGCTGTGGGCGGTTTTAGGCGCGTGAGCACAACCCGGAAAAAGTGCCTCGATGCGGGCGTCGGGCGCTTTTTTTCGCGTCCGGCCAGCTTTCGCACCGCAGCATGGCCCGATCTCAAAACCGTTCTGGATTCAGCGCCTTGACCCGGCGCGGCCGCGGCTGTCCGGCCCGCTCTGCCGGGCTCCGCGGCGCCCTGCGGATATCCCAACATTACCGATCGGCAATGTGACCACATGACCGTCTTATTTGATGCCTAGAGGGTTTCCGTCGCCAACAGCGCGGAGCAGTTGTTCAGTATGTCGTCCATCAGGATGGATCAGATTTCGCCCTATTCGTTAACATGTTCTTTCTCTGTTAAGACAGTATTGAAGACTGTATTGCCTGCTGTCGCGTTATTCTCGGTAGTTATGGCAGCTCAGCCTGCGGCGGCGCGGCAGGTTTCGGAGGCCACCGTGCGCGTATCGGCGGCCGACCAGAGCGGACCGTTTACCGGCCCGCCGAAAAGCGTCGCACGCAGCGGCGACGATCGTTTCCTCGCCGCCCGCTCGGTTCCCCGCACGGCCGCTCCGGAAGCCGCCGCTGACGAGGAAAAGGAAGCCGCCCCGGCCGGCCCGAAAAGCTGCGGCTCGGCATCCTGGTACGGCTATCAGGGGCGCACCGCCAACGGCGAGCGCTTCACCGGAAACGAGCTGACGGCCGCCCACCGTTCGCTGCCCTTCGGCAGCCGGCTGCAGGTGACCAACATGCAGAACAAGCGCACCGTGACGGTGCGCATCAACGATCGCGGCCCGTTCATCCATGGCCGGCTGATCGATCTTTCCAAGGCGGCTGCCCGCGAGATCGGCATGGTCAATTCCGGCGTGGCCGCCGTGTGCGTCGTCGCGCTGCGCTGAAGGCGCGCGCTTGCACATCAACGCGGCTGAAGTCGCCCCCCCTTTTGAGGCCCCCGTGCCGGCCGGTTGCATGGCCGGCACGGATGGAGTATCGCAAGAGCGCCCGATGGCTGAGGCCGGGATCAGGCGATATGGCTGCAGCCCTTCCGCGCTTTCGCGAAGGCCGGCCGGCTTGCCGGGGCACGGCGCGCAATGACGCACGTGCGGTGCCGGCGCGCCTGGTGTTGCGGGGTCGCCCCGCTTCCTCGTGTTTCAGGCTGCCCGCGGGCGCAGGTTGTCCCCGCCAAGCGGGTGAAGCTATAAAGCGGCCTGTTTCCTGACCGGGCAG